>JAUWMT010000045.1 GCA_030613025.1 Candidatus Cloacimonadota bacterium | reverse complement strand
GTATATGATTTTCGTTCGTATGAAACATAGTGATTTCCTTAAAAAATATTACTTATTTAACCATACTAATATTTGATCATTACTTTGTGTAAAGTATTTTGTGAACTATATTGAAAGGTTTTTAGAGTGAACTCAATATTACATTACAATAATTATAAAAACAGCAGTGTAATCGCTCAAATTCCACATCATGGTGCAAAGAAAAATTGGAATACCAATATTTTGAAAGACTTTCTAAATTGCAATAATTGGTTTGCTTCAGCAGGTGTCAGTAAACAGTACAATCATCCATCTGAGCAAGTAATTAGAGATATTGTTAACCATAATAGAAATTGTTCATGGATAAATGAGATTAATCAAATAACAATAGTTAGTGAAATAAAATGGTTAACCCCCGTGAATAAAGCTAAATAAGATTTTGTTAAAGATCTAATTCAAATGGAGATAATTTAAATAATAAATTAAATTTATTATATCCCAAATGATTTTTATGTATTAGTTTTTTTTATTTAGAGTAGCCAAATCTGTCGGCTTAATTACTCAATGCTTTTGCTTTGTGGCTCTATTTATTGAAAAAATTGACAAGAAACTAAAACAAATAAATAAGCAAATTGTAAATAATCTTTATTCTTTTAATGAAAAATTCATTTGAAAAAGTTATGAAAAAAATATTAGAAAAAATATCAGAGCAAGTATAAAATCTACATTATAATTTTCCAAAACGGAGGAAAAATGAAAAAAATAATAATGGTTTTTGGTCTAATCTTGATGTGTAGTATATTAAATTCATACACAATTGAAGAAACACTCTCACAAATTAAATCTTTAGAAATAGAAATTGAACAGAATGAAATTATAGTGGAAGAAAAAATTAACGACTTAAAACATAAAAATCCGCTCTTTGCAGACAAGGATGTCTTTGAGAGTGATATTGAATATATAGCGAGAATGAGCAAAGCAATGCCGCAAATAAACCAGTTACGAAAACAGTATCTTGGAGATCTGTGGCAGAAAATGAGCATATTACGCGGGCAGCTCTTTGAGACCAAAAATATTACCGTTGTTCTGGATTCCAAAAATTACGACCCCAACACTGAAGAGTGGAAAGTTGAAGTTGACCACCTTGATTACCAGAAAGAGCATTTTGAAGTAATTTTGAAAATTGCAAAGACAGACGCAAGCGCCCTGTTTAAAAACAAGGACAAGCTGCAGAAAATAGGGGTCTTAGCGGTGGATGTGGGAGATAAGATCGGACTGGCAAAATTAAGGTTAAATAACCCCATCAGCGGTTTTAAATTCGAATACGAATTTAACCCAATAAGATCTTTCCAACTTAGTAGTTCTGTACGCTCCGTTGCTTTCAGCCCCGACGGTAAGTTCATCGCTACAGGAAGTAGTGTTTTTGGTTCTACTATTGGTTTTGCCCATACCTTTAATTTAGAGACCGGCAATGAGGTGAGATCTTTCCAACTTAGTAGTTATATCAACTCCGTTGCCTTCAGCCCCGACGGTAAGTTCATCGCTACAGGAAGTGGCAATTATAGGGGGGATCGTGATGGATACGCTATAATCTTTAATTTAGAGACCGGCAATGAAGTGAAATCTTTCAAACATGGTAATACTGAATACGCCACTGTACGCTCCGTTGCCTTCAGCCCCGACGGAAAGTTCCTCGCTACAGGAAGTGATGATGTCCATAAAGGATACGTCAAAATCTTTAATTTAGAGACAGGCAATGAAGTGAAATCTTTCAAACTTAGTTCTGTACGCTCCGTTGCCTTCAGCCCGTACGGCAAGTTTCTCGCTACAGGAAGTTTTGATTGCTATACAGGACTCGCCAAAATCTTTAATTTAGAGACAGGCAATGAAGTGAGATCTTTCAAACATGGTCGTGAGGTAACCTCCGTTGCCTTCAGCCCAGACGGAAAGTTCCTCGCTACCGGAAGTCTTTATAATTATGCATATATCTTTAATTTAGAGACCGGCAATGAAGTGAGATCCTTCAGCCAAAAATATGTACTCTCCGTTGCCTTCAGCCCAGACGGAAAGTTCCTCGCTACCGGAGATGGTTGCGCTGGTAATGGTTCAGCCCGTATCTTTAATTTAGAGACCGGGGACAAAGTAAAAGAATTCAAACACAATGATTATGTTAACTCCGTTGCATTCAGCCCTGACGGCAAGTATCTTGCTGTTGGCTGTAAAGATAGTTATGTATATTTATACCGCACATTATTCATGGTGGAGGAAGACGTGCTGGCGCATAAAACAATCACATTACCTCCATCACTTTCTGCGGAAATAAGTTTTGAAGAGCCATCTGGTAATCAGTACCTGGATGCCCTCGAAAAAGGTAATTTCATAATTAAGATCATAAATACAGGAAAAGGACCCGGTAAAGGAATAACCGTAAAAATAAATCCAGAACGAATAGAAAACTTTAATTATAATAATAACTATATTGAAGAAATCGCACCAGGTGAAGAGTTGTCAGTCAAAATTCCTATAGAAGCATATATTGGATTGCAAGATGGCGATCATACCTTCCGTTTTGATTTTGATGAAATTAACGGATTTCCGCCAGCGCCGGTTGAAATCCAGTTATCAACCAAAGCGTACCTTAAGCCGGAAATTTTCATCGCAGATGTCGGCATAGAAGATGGAAATGCAAATGGTAAGATCGAATCAGGAGAAATGATAAATTTAACAGTTAGATTTGCTAATAAAGGTAAGGGGATGTCATCGGGCACTTATGCAAAATTTTACACTGATGATAATGTTTTCCTGACAGATACTTTTCCAAAAACAGTAAAACTCGGAGAAATCGATTACACCGACTTCGTAGATGTTCCAATAGAATTCTTTGTGAACGATAATACAAAAGAAGAAATACCTCTTTATGTTGATATAACTGAGTCAACTGGTTTGGCGACTGTGGACAAACTACGAATACCCATAAAAAAAAGTGATAAAACAAGAAAAATCCAAAAAACTATTATAACGGGAATAGATAAAGATTATGGAGACCTTGATTTCGGAGAGGAACTTTCAATTGATGTGGAAAATAACATTCCTATATCCAAAAGGAAAAGTAATGCACTGGCAGTCATTTTCGGGATCGAAGATTATAAGAATGTCTCAAATGTTACCTTTGCTCATCGGGATGCTCGTTTCATCAAGGAATATTTCAATAAAACGCTCGGGATCGAAGACAATAATATTTATTATAAAGTAAATGAAGATGTGGGTAAAGCGGAATTCGATAAAGTATTCTCCAAAGGCGGGTGGCTGGATAAACGTGTGAAGGATGGAAAAACGGAGATTTATTTCTACTATGCAGGGCATGGCTCACCGGACATAAAACGGAACAAAGCATATTTATTACCTTATGATGGCGATCCGAATTATGCTTCTCAAACCAGTTATGAGATAGAGAAAATTTATTTAAATTTAGCCAACCTGAAAGCAAAGAATGTTACGGTTTTTCTGGATGCGTGCTTCAGCGGTGCGAATAGAGAAAACGAAATGCTTCTTGCAGATGCCCGTCCAATAACTATTGAAGTGGACAGCCCAATAGCTTATGGAATTACAGTATTTTCTGCTGCGGGTAACAAAGAAATTTCTTCAGCATGGACAGATATGAAGCATGGCTTGTTCTCCTATTTCCTGATGAAAGGTTTGCAGGGAAATGCAGATGAAAACAGTGATGGAGATCTTACCATTAAGGAATTGGGAGATTACATTCAAAGTAATGTATCTGAGCAAGCTGGATTTTTGGACAGAGAGCAGACGCCTTCTGTTATTTCGGATAATTATTATAGAGTGCTGATCAATTTTTGAGGTAATATGAAAAAAATTATACTTGTATCAATAATATTATTTTCACTTACAATTTGTTGTTATGGAAACGATATCCAAGCTGAAATTGAAAAATTGCCGGATGACTGGTATTTTGTAAAAGTGCCAGTTTTGATTGAGAATATTACACCGGAAGAAGCAAGAGGGAAAGCCATTCAAATTGCTTGTAATATGGCGATAGAAGATTTCGTCGGAATTGAAGTTACAGGCAGAACATCTCTTATTCAGACAGAATCAAATAATGCAATTACGATGGATCATTTTAGTAAACTTACTAATCAAACTTCAAACGGAATCATTATTGAGAAAGAAATTATCAAAGAAGAAAATGTCGCACAAGATATTCATATCTATAAAATTCTTACACTGAAAGTAAAAGTCGGCAAACAACCCGGAGAAGATGATCCTTATTTTACTTTGAAGGCGTCGTTGAATAAAGATTATTATCAGGATGGTGATCAGCTTTTTCTTGAAGTTATCCCTTCAAAGGACTGCTACATAACTGTTTTGAATATTATGTCGAATGAGAATGTTGCAACACTTTTTCCAAATGAATTCAGAGAAGAAAATTTTGTGAAAGCGAATGAGAGATTCAAACTCCCTGATGAAAATGATAGAAATTTGGGAATCAAATTTGTAGTTGGTTTGCTTCCGGAAAAAGAAGAAGATTCAGAGATAATAAAGATTATTGCTACAAAAGAGCCGTTGAGTTTTTCAATAAATTCAGATTACAAAACTGCTTTTGAGTCTCTTCAGAATTGGCTTGTAAAAATACCCAGAAATGAAGTAGAGGAAGTTGATCTTCAGTATTTTATAATTGGAAAATAAATTGTTCATATAACTTATTAGTTTGAATACTGGATTCCCAATTCCCGATCTATCGGGAGGAATGACAGGCTTTATTTTTAGGGTTTTGGTGTAGTCGACTCTGTCGTCTTAAGCGCACACATTAACACACCCCGATTCCTTCGGAATCACCCCTCTTTTTAGAGGGGATTTCCTCCGCATATTAAGAAAAAAATGAAGGTTAGCTTATGCATCCACAAATAAAAAGAATTATCTCGTCTAAATCTTGCCACGGCGTCCTGTCTGGGCGTATCCGCAAGCTGGCGGAGAAGACTGAAATGAAATTAAGCCGGATCGCAGAGCTTGTGATAAGTAATTCGTAAGCACCTTCCAACTTAAGACATGGTCTCCGACATGTCTCAAGTATCGTGCACAGGCTTGCTTCGTAGCGAAGCATGAAGCGAGAATGTGCACCCAATCCTCCGATTTAAGACATGCTCTCCAACTCGCATTCCAGCGCGGAAGGTATATCTCAAGTTTCCAAATTTTTTCAATTATTATTGACATAAAATCCCGATGCTATTTTTCAAGCTACATTATTATGAATAACATGAAATTAAATATCAATTCTTATACTAAGGAGCTTTTATGGTAAAAGATGAACTTTTATATACAGAAACCCATGAGTGGATAAAAATCGATGGCAGGATAGCCACAATGGGAATCACAGATTATGCACAAAAAGAACTTGGTGATATTGTGTACGTGGAGCTTCCTGAAGTAGATAGCGAGCTTTCTACAGGTGATATACTGGCAACAGTGGAAGCAGTGAAAGCTGTTGAAGAAATATACATTCCGATTTGCGGCATTATCGTAGAAGTGAACGAGCAGCTCTCAGACTCTTCCGACCTTATGAATGCCAGTCCATATGATGAAGGATGGATCGCAAAATTTGAAATCTCCAGCAAGGACGAGCTCGAGGGCTTAATGAATGCCGGAGAATACAAGAAATTAATTGGTGAATAATTATAGAATAATCATTTTCCCCCTTACACTTAAGAAGACCTCTCCTCCCCCTGGAAGGTCTTCTTTTTTTTATTTCTTCTTTTTTTCTCTCACTTTCACAAAAGAATAGCCCATCCCCACAAGTACTCCAATCAAACACAAAGCAACTCCAATTCCGAAAGTGTCGGCAAAAAATCCCATGATCGGAGACAATATCGCAATGAAAATTGTCTTAAGCTGAGTCTCGACGGACAGCCCTGTTGCCATGATCTTTGAGTCAATATTTTCGCTGATGAAACCCACATTCATGGGTCTTCTTAAATTTTGAAGCGAATACAAGAGCACAAATAACAATATCGCTAAGATCCGAACATCAAAATGAGTTGCAACTCCAGCGATGATCACAGCGCTAACTCCGAGCATGTAGCTTATATTGATGGCACGAGTAATTGATTTGAATTTATTTGAGAATGCTTGAGCTTTTCTTGAGGAATAGGAGGTGATAAGAAAAAGAATAAAATATGTCGCTGCGATGATGATAGTGCTTCTTCTCTCTCCCATACTTACAAGAATTGGAATGGACAATGCAAAGGTCTTCAGAATCGGTTGCAGATAATCTTTTACTGTTTTGAACAATCCATCAAAACTTGCCGAATTGAAAAAAGCACGAAGCAGCATCGGATTTTTGAACATCGAAATGAAATTCTTGATCGTGCCTTTGATGTTGTATAGAACACCCTTCCAGAATGATGTCCGCTCAATTCTGGAAATTTCACCATTCAGACTGTTTGGATAAGTCAGCATTAGCAGCAAGCCCAGAATATACGGCACAACTGAAGCGATGAACACGATCCTATAACTCTCAGCAAAAAAGACAAGAGCACCTGCAATGAGTGCGGAGATCGCAGAACCAAACTGTGATGCTCCGCGGGTATGTCCGTAGTAATCAACCTTGCAGTCGAGGACACCATTCATTTTAAGATAATCAAGTATCATTGCTTTATGAGTTCCGGAACGGAATGCCTCCCCAAAAGCGAATAATATCATCGCGATCGCATACAATCCGAAGCTTGAGAAAAAGTAAAAAATCATGAAAGAGAAAATATAAGATACAAAAGCAAGGATCATTGAAAGCTTACGCCCGTAGCTGTCTGCAAAAAATCCGGTAGGGATTTCAAGAATTCCTGTTGATATTTCTCGAATGGAAAAGAGCGTCCCTATCTGCAAAAAGGAAAACCCTATTTCCCTGAAGAAAAGAATAATGAAAGGATCAAAAAACCTGAGATTTTTTAGAAATCCATAGGTGCAAAATTTATAATATTGCAGATTTTTAGGGATCATGTTGATATTTCAGGTTATGCTTTATTTGTAATTTGCTCCCAGACGAATTCTACTTGTGCGTTAAGCCCTTCCATTGAATTGTTATTTTTTATAATAAAATCCGCATCCTCATCAGAGAATTCCTGCTGTGCTAGAATACGGTTCCGAGCTTCTTCATGGGAAAGATTTGTATGTTGCATCAGTCGTTCAGTTCTTGTCTTTTCAGAAGCTGTAACAAGAATAACATAGTCGCAAATCTCATTCATATTCCATTGCAAAAGCAACGCAGCATCGATCATAAGCACTGGATCGGAATTTTCATCAATTCTTTTTAAAATCTCATTAATAAGAGAAGGATGTACTATTGCATTCAGCTCATGAAGCTTATGTTTATCTTGAAAAACGATCTGTCCAAGTTTCTTTCTGTCAATGTCGCCATCCGTCAAAATTGAATCTCCAAAGCATGTAATGATTTGGCTTTTTATTGATTCCTCTCGTAATATCTCATGGCCGATTTTGTCTGCATTAATTACCTGTACACCTTTACACAAGAAAAATTTTGCTACGACAGATTTGCCTGAAGCAATCCCTCCGGTGATGCCGACAATGATCCTTTTATTCGAATTCATCCATTAAGGTTTGTGTTAATATATCAATGGACACATTTGATTTCATAGTGCCGTTCTTGGCAGTGGAAATCTTTCCAGTCTCTTCGGACACAACTATGATGAATGCATCGGTTTGCTCGGAAATCCCGATCGCAGCTTGATGCCGTGTTCCATATCTTTGAACATACTTTGTTTGATTAGTAAGCGGCAAGATCACCTTTGCGGCGACAATTCTGTTATCTTTGATTACCATCGCCCCATCATGAAGTGCAGTCCTCTTATTGAAAATAGTCAGGATAAGTTTTTCTGAAATTTTAGCATCAATGACTTCACCGGTTACAACATAATCGTCTAACCCAACTTTTTCAACGAGCACAAAGATACCGCCGATCCTGCTGTATGACATAGCGCGTATTGCATTAAGCAGCTCTGTAAAACGATACTCTGACTTCTGGGGAAACAGCGATCTGATAAAAGGTTTCTGTCCGAATTTTATTAGTGCAGAACGTATCTCCGGCTGGAAAAGCACAACCAGTGCGATAGCCCAGATATCACGTATTATACGAACGATAGAACCAAGAAGCTTAAGGTTGAGAAGCTCGGCGACAAAATAGATTATCACAACCAGTATGAGTCCCCACACGATCTGATAAGTCTGTGATCCATGCACGAGAAGTATTATCCTATAGATAATATAGGCGACAACTAAAATATCTAAGACATCTAAAATATTCGGAACTAAAAAACTCATGGGCGTATATTTTTTATAGCATCGATTATTTGAGCAAGTTTTTTATGCGGTCCTACTTCGTGAACTCTGATAATATTTGCTCCCTGCATGATCGCATAAGCATGAGCTCCGAGCGTGCCTTCAAGGCGTTCTTCCTTCTCGGTTTTCAAGATCCAACCGATAAAACTTTTATTGGAGCACCCAATAAGAACCGGCTTATCAAGGCATTTGAATTCTGCAAGTTTATGGATTATTTCAAAATTATCTACTATACGTTTGCCAAACCCCATTCCGGGATCAATAATAATTTGGTTGGCAGGTATATTCGCATTTTCAGCAATAGAAATTGACTTCGACAAATACTGCAAAATTTCCTCTATTACGTCATCATAAGTCGGGTCTTTCTGCATATCCCGGGGTGTGCCTTTGATGTGCATCACAATAACTGCAACATCATTATACTGAGCAATAGTTTCTGCCATGTGAGGATCGAACTGCAACCCGCTGATGTCGTTAACTATACGGACTCCTTCATCAAGTGCTGCTTTTGCCACTTCTGCCTTATAGGTATCGATGGAGAGCGGGACATCAAATCTTTGAATGGCTTTACTGATGATCCGCAGAACCCGATCGATTTCTTCCTGAACATTCACTTTCTCAGAAAAGGGACGAGTCGATTCTCCGCCAATATCAATAATATCAGCGCCTTCGTTCGCCATCTTTTCGATCTGACGCATTGCAGCATTCACAGAATTATATTTCCCTCCATCGTAGAAAGAATCAGGCGTGAGATTGAGCACTCCCATTATATGAGTGCGATCAAGAGTAAGAGTATGGTCGCCGGCTTTCAATGTATATGGTAGTCTTCTTTCCTCAATTTCAAGGAGCTTTTGCAAGCGTGTGATTATCTGAGGAATATCAAAAATATCCTGAAAGGAAAGCTTTTTGATAAGTAGATGTATCATTTTCAGATTACCAAGAATGATCACATCAGAGCGTTCAACTTTTCCGTTCACAACCCCTCGCGACACTGCTGCATCTCCGCCGATACTGAGCATATCCTGTTTTATAATATTCGCAGCCCCAAGCTTGATGTTCTTCAATTTAATCGCCAGACAGTGGGATTTCTCATACATTGATTCTATTCCATGAGATGTAACACCAATTTGTTTGAGTTCAGCTATGCAGTCATCAGCTCTTCGTAACGAAAGAATTCTATCCATTTATCTGATCCTATAAAGAAAGCCCACAGATGAATGTGGGCTCATATATTATCTGCGTTACATTACTTTATTTTGAGTGTTCTTTTATCACTTCTGCAAGACGTTTCACACCTTCGACGATCTGATCTTCGGTTGCATAAGAGAAGTTTATTCTCATAACATCATGCCCGGAACCATCGCAGTGGAATGCAGAACCGACCACATAGGCGATGTTTTTGTCGACAGCTTTATAGAACATTTCATCCGTATCAATACCAAGATGTTCATGGACGCGCACGAAGAGGAAAAGACCGCCCTCCGGTTTCGTCCAGGTGACGCCTTCAGGCATATATTTTCCAAAGGCATCGAGCATTATATCACGCTTTCTGCGATACATTATCTTGATCTTATCAATATTCTTATTTAGGTATCCCTTTTCCATGAATCTACCGATAATACGCTGCGAAAAGGTAGGTGGACACAAGTCGGTTGATTGTTTGGCAACTATGAGTTTTGTGATAACTTCCGGTGGAGCAATCACCCAGCCGACGCGAAATCCGGGAGCAAATATTTTTGAGAAAGTTCCAAGCAAAATGACACGTCCGTCATTATCCAGACTATAGATCGTAGGAACATTTTCACCTTCAAAACGCAGCTCTCGATAAGGACTATCTTCTAAAATAAGGAGTTCAAATTCTCGGGCAAGTTCCAGAATTTCATGTCGCCTTTTCAAGCTCATGGTTATACCTGCAGGATTCTGGAAATCAGGTACAATGTAGATAAATTTCGGTTTATTACCGCTGTCATTTAAGACCTTTAGTTCTTCTCGAAGTAACTTAGCGCTTTTTCCTTCTTCATCCAGAGGAACACCTATCATCTCTGCACCGTATGCATTGAATGCACCAAGACCACCCACATAGGAAGGTAGCTCAACAATGATCGGATCACCGGGATTAATAAAAATTTTTGAGACGAGGTCCAATCCCTGCTGTGATGAGGTTGTAACAAGTAGGTTTTCGTCCTTGATATCCATTCCATTCTTTTTGGAATGCTTTATCAATTCAGCCCTAAGTACAGCATCTCCCTCTGTGGAACTATACTGAAGCGCTATTTTTCCCTCTTTATCCAATACCTCGTTTACTATTTCTTTCACTTCTTTAACTGGAAATGACTCCGGTGATGGAAGCCCTCCGGCAAAAGAGATTATTTCCGGTTTCGCAGTTAATCTCAGGAGTTCACGAATAACTGATTTTTTCATTCGCTTCGAGTTTATAGAAAAGAGTTCCTCAAAATTTATTGGCATGTTCAACACCTCATTTTTTTTGTATTCATTTTATTTTGCACATAAGCTGTCAAGTTAAATTCTTAAGATTTTTTTATGAATTTATGCAATACAAAAATAGTAATTCCAAACAATCATATTGACAAACAAATTGTCCCTTTTTTTTAAGACAATCATTATATGATTTGAAAGGTTTCAATGAAAAATTTAATCTATTTTATGATAATAATATTACTTTCCGGATCTCTCCATGCCCAAGATTCGGGAATCGAATCAATTCTATTGCCAAGCCCAGTATTTAAGGGAAAAGTGTCCATCGAAGAGGTGCTAAGCAAACGCCGTTCTGTGCGTCATTATGAAGACAACCCACTGAGCATTGATGATATTTCCCAGCTTCTATGGGCAGCTTACGGTGTCACAAAATCCCATGACTCACCAGCATTTCTACGTGGTGGACTAAAGACTGCCCCATCTGCAGGAGCGTTATATCCCCTTGAATTATATCTAATTGCATGGAATATAGATCAGCTTAAAAATGGTATCTATAAATATTTTCCTGAAGATCATTCTTTAAAATTGGTAATGTTTGGTGATAAAAGAGATGGGCTGAGCGCAGCAGCATTGGGTCAATCCTGGCTTAAAGATGCAGCTGGTGCAATTGTTTATTCCGCTGTATTTTCTAGAACGAGTGACAAATATGGCACAAGAGGTGAAGAGAGATATGTCTGCATGGATCTTGGCCATTCTGCTCAAAATGTGTACCTTCAGGGAGTAGCACTTGGAATCGGCACCTGCGCGATCGGTGCATTTAATGATACTGAATTGAAAGAGTTGATGAATATGCCTGAAGACGAAACACTACTATACATCATGCCCATCGGCAAAATGGAGGAATAGGAAAATTTATTTTCTGAACATCAAATTACTGAAGTTTCAAGGATAAATACTACAAAAAAAGATCTAACTTTTTTATAATATCTACTAAGTTACTTCAGTTATTATAGATGTGAAAAACTAAGACTTGTCATCCTCGAGGAGAGAGTTTCAACTCCCGACGCCTGTCACGGCGTAACAAAGTGAAGACGGAAAGGATCTCCCAGAAGGACAGACTAACTTTCTTGCGAGATTCTTCGGTCGTTTCACTCCCTCAAGAATGACAATTTTCTTTTTATGGTTTGATTTTGGAGGTCAGTGTTAAACAGCTAAATCAGCGTTCATCCTGTGAAATAATCCCGATATATTATACCAGGACTGTTCCTGTTTTGCAGGACTTCACGAGGTTAATCTGCGTCCTATTTGCTACGATTTTTTATCACGCTGGGTTGGAAATTACTGATAAAATCAAATTTAACCTTTATAATATCTACTGCGAAATTTGGAACACTTTATAAAACTCGATCATTCCCCACACCAAACAAATTCCGCCGATAATCCATTTGGCAGGATCAGCGAGGACATAATGAGTATTATACAAGAAGAGCAGATCAATTGTGCAGATCAGGAGAATAATGCCATAAATTATTTGAGCTGTTCGTGAAAATCCCCATTGTGATTTGTCTGCGAGCGTAACTCCTAACCATGCACAGAACCATCCGAGAAATGCTCCACCCAGCACATCAATAGGCCAGTGTGCTCCTATTGCAATGCGGGAAAATCCTACCAGTAATGCAAAAATGAACACCCAAACATAGATAGAATTTTTTCTAAATGAAAAAGCGAAGACTCCTATCAAAGTGAAAATTGTTGTAGTGTGTCCTGATGGAAATGCATGCTTTGTCAACCGCTGTCCGATCATGTGAAAGGTATCTGCGGACAGAACTCCTGCAGGACGGGAAACATCCATAATTCTCTTTAAGCTGTGCAGAATGATCATATACAAGAGCGATGCAATGAGCACGCTCCAGATGATGTCCGGTCTCTTTTTCAGAAAAGGAAATAACAGCACTGCTGCCACAAGCCCGTCACCAAAGAGCGTTACAATCGCCCAGAACCTGTCGCCTGTAAGGTTATGAGCTTTATTAAAAAATAAAAAGAGTTGCGCATTCAATCCTGTCAGATGGATCACGCAAATGAGGATTGCAAAAATGAGAAGGGGTGACCATACCCATGTATCTTTAAAAGAAGGAGCACACTTTTTCATAGCTGGATTTGATATTTTAAAAAACTTTTGGCAACGTTTTCTTGAGAAAATTGACAATCAAATGCACAAACTCTAAGCAGAATTTTAAGGAAAAGAAGGTTTTCTATGAAAAAATTAGATCGCTTTGCATTATCGTTCTTTGAAATTTTCAAAGACAAAACAGCACTTTTAATTCTTGGAATCGGTTTTGTTATTCGCATTATTGCCAGTATGTTTGTAACGCCGGGCATCGATGAAGCATATTACGGCGTGTGCTCATTCTATCCAGCATGGGGATTTTTTGATCATCCTCCGATCGTTGCTATCACCACAGGGATCGGGAGATGGCTGAGCGGTTCGTTCTCAACCTTGAGCTTGCGCTTTGGTGCGATACTTCTTTTCATCATATCAGCAATCCTGATGTACTACATTGTGCGAAGTTTATTCAATCGGAAAGCTGCGATATTTTCACTACTTTTCCTTCACACGATCCCCTATTTTTTTGTGGGAATGGGTGCTTTTGTAATTCCTGACAATGCATTGGGTGTATTCTGGCTGCTCATTATTGTGAGCATTTTAAGAGTGCATCAAACTCAAAAAGGGATGTGGTTTCTTCTTTCCGGAGTGAGTCTCGGCTTTGCAATGCTTTCGAAATATCATGCAATCCTGCTTATTGCGAGTATTGGATTTTGCCTGATCGCTTTCAAGGAGTGGCGAAGGTATTGGAAAAGTCCTTTTTTGTATATCGGGTTCATCCTTGCTGGAATAATATTTTTGCCCAACATCCTTTGGAATGCCCGGCATGACTGGGTTTCCTATGCGTATCAATTTGGCAAAGGAGTTTCGAGGCATAGTCTTTCATTTACGAATTTCTATCAAGGAGTGCTGGTACAGGCAGCGTATCTGCTCCCGTGGATAATGGTCATTCTCATCATGGGAATAATCAAAACGATTGATAAGAATAATAAAGCCACGCGCTGGCTATTGCCTTTTGCACTTCTGCCGATTGGCATTTTTACACTCATTGGTGTCACGCAGCAGATACTCCCTCACTGGCCCATGCCCGGGTACCTTGCTGCGATCATTCTCACCTGCGGATGGATGATGCAATGGAAAAAACCGGCAGTCAAATGGACATTCTGGAGCACTGGAATTGTTACTACTGTTCTGCTGGTTATGATTGTGATCCACTCGATCACAGGATTTTTACATCTCGGAGTTCAGCTCGATCTCACGCTTGAGGGCTATGGCTGGGATAAAGTTATTGATGAACTGGAACATCGGGATTTATTGAACGAAGACACATTCCTTTTTACACATAAATATATTACAGGTGGTGAGCTTGGGTATGCTGCTCAAAAGAAATATCCTGTTGCAGTTTTTGATAAAAGAAGCGCTCATCATTTTGCCTATTGGGCGCCTATGGATTCCCTTATGGGAAAGGATGGTATTTTTGTGATGCATCCACGATATACGACAAGCCCTGAAAAGAGATATTCGGAATATTTTGAAGAAATAATTCCCCTGTCGGGCATAATGATTTATCGAAATGGCAATTATGAGATGACCTATAATCTCTGGTTGTGTAAAAACTTGCAGAAGCCCTATCCGCTGAAGTATGGTCCGTAAGCTGAACATCACTATTTTTGATAGATTCCCCGATAAATCGGGATTGTAAACTTCGCGGAGTTTATACTGAGCAAAGCGAATGTGCTCCAGAATTTATCCCTTTAAATCTTTTTTTTATTTAACTGGGATGACAAGTTTTTTGATGATTTATTAGGAATCCTAAGGCACGAGGATTCCTTGCAAAGGTATCGACTCCTCGTCTTTGCATTCCTTAGGAGTCGAATAAAAATACTGGATGTTTTTCATTTGGAGTAGTCGTCTCCGCTCCGTCTGGCAGGCATGTCTCAAGTTTCATGAACAGACTTGCTTCGTGGCGAAGTATGAAGCGAGGATGTCGAGAAACCATCGAAATTAACAATCCTCGAATCACACTTTTAACCCGTTTACCCTGTGTAATCTCTTATATCTTTTATTACACATGGGTGAAATATGTTTTTTATTTATCCTGTGAAATCGCATCTTTATATATTTCACTGGGATTTCACAGGGTCATTGCATTCGCTGCGATTCAAGTCTTTGTTCGAAGGGTTGTATAAAAAAGAAGGTGAGAATTGCCATTCTCACCTTCAATAATATTTCGATAACTCGATAATTTATGAAATTATTATTCCTCAACTTTTCTTATTGTATCAAGAATTGTTCCATCCACCCATTCAACAACAGCCACAGCTTCATCAGACAGTTTTGGCTTGGCAGGTATGCCGCATATGTCATCAACTTCCTTTTTAATATCAATTATATCTCGGATAGGAAGTCCCGAATTCTTTGTTGCAGCAATCAGATCCTTTCGTCTGTGATTGATCGCAATTCCACGCTCTGTCACAATTACATCGACCATTTCGCCCGGCGCAACAAGAGTGGTAACTTCATCTTTTATCACAGGAATCCTATCTCTAAAAGAAGGGACTGCGATCATAGTACATTTTGCCATCATGCAATTCTGGAAGCCACCTATTCCGTGTAGCATACGCCCATCGCTATGGGTAACGCAGTTTGCATTAAAATTCACATCAATCTCTGTGCTGCCGAGTACGATCACATCCATCATTTGTACAAGATTACTTTTCGCATGGAAATCGTAACTATCAAATACATCTATTGGGATATGTTTCGGATTATCTCTCAGTGAAGAGATAGCTTCCAAGCCAAAGGTCTGTCCGTCAAATATATAATCAGTACGACCGTTATTCATCATATCCACAAGGTATTTTGTGCTTCCGCCGATCATACTTCGGGCTTTGATGCCTTTCTCGATCATTATCTTATTCACAAAATCGGTAAATGCAAGTGAAATTCCGCCTGCACCTGCCTGAAAATTCATACCGTCTCTGAGGATTCCAGCAGCTTCAATAAATTTGGCAGCGTATTCAGCAATAAGCAGTCTATCAGGACTTTTGGTTATCCTTGTTGTGCCGGATACTATCTTTTGAGGATCACCAATTTTATCCACAACCACGACAAAATCCACGTCATTGCCCATTATCTCCCATGGATAACAGGGAAAATCTATCAATGTATCGGTAACAACAATAGTTCTATCTGCATTTTTGGAATCAACTCTTGAAAAAGATACGGGACCGAAAGGATGTTTCCCCAAAACGCCATTTGCATTTCCCATCATATCTGCAGCAGATGCAGCCAGTACTGCAATGTCAATATGAAGCTCGCCATCTGCCACAGCTCTGTATCTGCCACCGTGGCTTCTCAGATAGCCAAGCCCTTTCATTTTACCATGACTGCAAAAATCGCCAAGCGGACCATTCAAACTTCCTTCGATGTGATGTACTACGCCGGATTCAAGATGCTTAATGATCGGAGCGTGACATGGGAATGCTGCACTTGGAGCCCATATTAGATCTTTTACACCAAGTTCTGCAGCAATATCAAATATCCAGTTTGCAACATAGTCTCCATTGCGGTAATGATGATGTGTCGAGATCGTCATTCCATCTTTCAGCCCGGCTTTTATCAGCGCTTCTTTTAAAGAATCAACGACCTTATTACAATCTTTTGGATAATTTATACATGTCGGTACTCGCGGCGCTGCACCTTTGTGTGTAGGTCTGTATTTATTAACTCCCTGGAAAGGTATGACCTTCTTTCCGTTGACAATAGTAGGTACAAGACGTCCTGCTGCATTTTTCACAAAATTATCTGCTTTTTTCATTTTATCATACCTCCGAGTTTTGCCATCTTAAGAATATGCTGTGCTTGTTTGACTACAGGAGGATCGATCATCTTGCTTCCAAGAGATACAACTCCTTTGCCTTCCTTTTTGGCAATTTTATACGCATCAACTATCTGCTTGGCTCTAACTAATTCTTCATCTGTGGGCAAAAACGCTTCATGCACGACCTTTATCTGGCGCGGATGAATACACCCTTTTCCATCAAATCCCATTGCTTTTGCCTGTTTCACATTTTCATACAAGCCATCCATATCACCAACATCTGAGAACACTGTATCAATCGCCTGTACACCCGCAGCTTTTGCAGCATTGACTACCATACTTTTGGCAAAAAAACATTCCTTTTCAGATTTTGATCGTCTAACACCAATATCTGCTGTATAATCTTCAAGACCAAGTGTAAGCGCAACAACATTATCGCATGCAGTTGCAATTTCATAGGCATTCATAACTCCTTTTGCAGATTCTATTATCGGCATGAGGAAAACAGGTGATTTGCCCTTTTTAAGTTTCTTAATATATGTATTAATATCGATCACTTGTTGTTTGGATTCACATTTTGGGATGAGCACAACGTGAATATTCTCATTAATAATTTCTTTAATATCTTCGAAGCCCAAAGTAATCTGGTTAATACGAACCATCCTTTCCGAGCCCTTGAAATCTATTGTTCTGAGTGCATTTCTTACAAGTAATCGTGCTGAATACTTTTCGTCAGGATGGACAGAATCTTCAAGATCGAGGATTATTGCGTCAGCCCCATGCAGACCTGCATTCAGCATCAGCTTTGGAGAGCCACCCGGCAGATAGAGCCGTGAACGTCTTAATGCATCTTTTGTGGTTTTATACTTACAATGCTCTTTCATTTCCGGCAAGTATGATTTACTTATGGTTTTATCTGCTTTTTTTAGTGCTGCTTCGATGCGGGCAGCAATGACAAAATCGAGCGCACCCTGATCTTCGATCTTAACTATAGCGTTTTCAATACCAAAAAATGTTAGTTCACTTTTTGTTAGAGAAATAATGTGGTCTCCAAAAAAATTTTCCACTTTGCTGATAAGTTCTATTTGAATTCCATCGCTGTTTGTGAGCTCTATCGTCACCATGCAATCGGAGCGGATCTTCGGTCCGTAATGTCCAGCTGATGCAATCTTTGCCATACTATCTCCTATTTATTAAAAAATCATTTGGTTCTTTTTTTAAATGGGTTGATATACTAAACATAAAAAATATGAATTTCCAATATCCAACACGGAATATCGAATATCCAAGTGTTTTTGTTGCTATCGATCATTTTTCTTTTTCGCAGTATCAATGCTCATAAAAAGTATTGAGATCAACTCGTCTGTCTCCTGTAATAGAGGGGATAATTTTGTTGAAGGCTGAATTAATTTTGCCTTTACTATTATCTTCAACCACACATCTGTTGGTTACCAAGCTGGGGCTTGGTAACCAGTATCTAACCGCATAATCAATAAGACAATCCTGCAAATCGAACTTCATTTGATTATTTTCTCTATTCTTTTCTTTCTCGCTCATTTATCTTTTTCCTTCATCACCTGTCCCGTGAAATCTTTTTTTTATTTCACAGGGATTGGATATTCCGTGTTGGATATTGGATATTTTTTCCAACTTACACACCTATTTCTTCAAAGAGCCATTATTTACGTTTATGAATTTATTATTAACCATTCTGTAGAATTATTTGGTCAACTTTTATGATCTTCATGTCCATTCAATAAATAATGTAAGTTTCCCGGGAAATTTATTCTTTAATAAGGATTTTTTTATTTACTTTGATCTGGATTATCCATAGTACGATCATCCAGATATTTGCCAATACGATAATGTAAAAAAAGAAAATTATGGGGCGGAATAAAATTGCAGAAATGATCATTACTAAAGCTTGCGCAGTTGGTCCTATCCAGAACCATAGGTGTATCAATGTTTTGTTTTTTTGAAAATATGTTTTCCGTTCATATACTTCTTTTTTATCTAATCGGAAAAGTTGAATATGTGAATATCCCAGATAGAGAGCAATAAGGATCTTTTCGAATAATTTCCCTTTATCGTGTTTTATTTTCTCCAATTCCTCTGTAAAGTGCTTTTTTTCCTCCCACGTGGATTTAATTTTACCAAGACCATGAGCCATAAATTCAACCCGATAATAATCTACGATCATAGAATGAAAGATCCAGCTTACAGCGGAAATGGCAAGTAGTGTCCAGTGAGATATTGAGAGAGAAAACGGAAGCTGATAGCCGGCATTAGCTAAACCAATTCCGTAACCAATAAACACCGCTACACCAACTGAATAATCAGCAAATCCATCTATAATTCGCCCAACTGCAGTTCCGCTTTTTTTCAAACGGGCGATCATTCCGTCAACACAATCCAAAACCATACAGAAGAAGTGCAATGAGCCAGCAATAATAAAACAGGTTGCAGTTCCTTTTGAGAAAATAAATCCACTGATCAAACCTGTAATTATGGTCATTAAAGATACCTGATTAGGAGTGATCGATGTTTTATAGATCAATTTTACAAATATAAATGCTATGGGCCTAAGAATATAGAGTGTTAAAGATTCATCAAAGATAATATGTTTTAATGATCTTTTAAATTCCCTGAACATTTTAAGGTTATATTCAGTGATGTTATTTTTTACTTTAAACTTCTTAACCATTTCCTGTTTTTCATTTTATAAAATTATAAGATCAACTTTTATGATCTTCCTGCCCATACATACATAGAAACATTTTTCCACGTAATCATAATCAGAGATATAATCGATCTTATCATCAAATTCTTCTGCTGCAACCACCTCGCCCTTTCCTGCAAGAATGAGCTTCAATAAATTCTTGTGTGATAAGATATAATAATTTTGCTCAAGCCTTCCATCGCGGATGTAATCGATAACTATCACTTGCGGTGACTGTTTATTATATTTCTCATAAGTTGCCGGTTTGGCTTTTTCCCACTCAATTTTTCCGTGTGCTTTATCCAGCATATAATGATTCCCACGCCTGTCAATAATGAGAAGTTTCTCATCGCGAAGGGATTCAACATTCTTGATCTCACCCTCGAATTCAGCTTTCCATCTCAATTGGAATGTGTTCTTCTTTATGCAGGTAAGTTCATCATCTGTAATGATATAAAGATTTTCAGCATCGAGCAGAGGAGGCATGGTAATTTCGACAGGACTGATCCATTGCCAATCCTTTATCTCAAATCCGGGATATGGGAAATTTTGAAGCAGTGATTTATAATCAATAAGTGTTTTCATTTTTTCACTGATCACTTCCTTGCCGCTGCTAAGAAGTCCCAGTCCCCATTTGCGTCCGAAGATGACATAAGCAGTTGCGATGATAATAACAATGAGCATAAACCGTCCGGCAATTTTTGAATTTATGCGGAATTTTCTGCGAGGTCTGTAGTGGGAATGCATCTCGGAAGCTATAATGTGCAACAGAGGTGCTGTATCTTCCGAGAAAAGCTTGTTAAATATATGAAGAAATTCATCCTTGCTTTTTATCGAAGTGTCAAGCACTTTAGCAGAAAGGAAGGGAAGAATAAAAATATCTGTGTCGTGTTTCAGGTCGAAGGTGAGTACTTTGATTTGAAGCTCTCCCTCTTTTATACCGAGTATCGGAACGTGGAATGATTCCTCGAAATTTTTATGTATATCCAGTCCAATAGGTGCGAGCTTTTCATTATAAGCATAGATTATCAGACGACCGGTTTGCACAAAATATGCGACACCATTTTTGATAACACAGATAACTGCCGACATTTCAAATTTACATTTTTCGCGGTTGAAAAAGGCAGTGAGATGCCAGTTCATTTCGCGGATCGTATTTTGCAGCCGAGTTTTTACGTCATAGGATTTTTCATAAAAATTTTTCTTAAACACATTAAGGAGAACGCCGACTGCTTTTTCTGCCTTTTCGCTTTTCTCGTATGAATTGAGGACGAGGGCTACTTTTTCCTGTGATTTCTCATAAAAATCTGTGAATATATAGTTGCCATTTTTGATGGAATAATTTGTTAGAATCTTTATATGTTTCTTGGTCATTTTTTCAATAATCTTAGTACAGCTTTGAATAATACACGGTTACTCATGAGCATATTTGTGTATGAAGCATTTGCCATCGGGCAGTAGCATTTTTCCTTGCGGATTGCCTTGCGTTCCTTTTTCAGAAGCATGTTCTTTTTCCAGAGTTTTTTGAAATTGTATCCATAATCTTTCACATTTCCTACAACAATTGCCTTCATACAGCAGAGCCAGACATCACCATTTGGAACGATCTGAGCAGAGAGAATTCCGGCATAACAGGGAAGTACACAATGCTGTTCTTTGAGGATTTTCTTTACCATTTTGTAGTATTCGATGCGGAAGGTCTGGGTAATTTTGTTCATGCCTTTGAAGGGTGTATTTCTGATCTTATGAAGAAGGAAATCAATAGCTTGCGAGTAATCCATCACGCGAGGTGTGATGTCTTCGTTCATGGTGTCGAGTTCGACACGATTTTCTGCAATTTCTGTAATGTAGGAATCTGGATGCAAGTCCATAAGTCCACCGGCAATTTCGCGGAAACGATCAACATTGAACTTAGATATAACTGTGTGAATTCCCACATTCACGTTGCAAAGATCGATTTTTTTTATACCTTTATAGGTTTTCAGGGCTTTTTCATAGGCGCCGGGAACGCCTCTTATCGCAGAGTCTCGCTCTCCAATATCATCAATCGAGACATTGATCACAATATTGCTTTTGGGGCAGTTTTGTGCAATTGTTTTAACACGCTGTGGAATTTCTTTATAAAGCAGTCCGTTTGTAGGAATGTTTATGATGCTCGGTTTGCTTCTTTTATAGATAACGCCGATGATCTCTTCGAGGTCCCTTCTAAGGAAAGGTTCTCCGCCGCTAATGGTAACCCAGTAAGCACTTTTACCGATGGAACGGAATATTTTATCATATTCATCAACCGACAATTCCTCAGTTTTGATCTTGTAGATATTACAGGTTTTGCAGCGGGAATTACAGCGGTAGGTCACGCTCGCAGTGTAATTTACCGGTAGCATGATCTTTTCGTATAATTGTCTGGACAATCGTAAAAAAATTAGTTTAAGTAGAAGTTTTATGCTTTTCATGGGATTTTAATTATGCTATCAATTTGCGCTTTTAATAATGGGATGTCAGTACTAACTGTTTTCCACACAGCTTCAATATCTACACCAAAATATCCATGAATGAGCTTAGCTCTCATTCCGGCGATGTCTTTCCAAGGGGTATTTGGATATTTCTGTTTAAGAGAATTTGATAATTTCTTTGATGCTTCACCAATTATTTCAATCTGTCTAATTACTGCGTCTTGTACGAGATGGTCAACGAGAAATTGCTCTTGAGATATATCTGAAACATAGCTTTCAATCCATTTGATCGAATTCAAAATGTGCTGCAGATAAACTAAATCATCCTTAGTTTTCATAAATAACCTGTTCCTCTGCTTTTATTCTATCAATTAATAAGGGGCTTATAGAATTTTCGGTCAGAAGGTCTATTTTTATTTTTATCAATTCTGATAATTCTCTTTCAATTTTTACGAGTTCAAGCAGGCTTTTAATATGTGCAAATTCCACAAGCAGATCAATATCGCTTGAAGTATCAGCAGTGCCATGTGCATAGGAACCAAAAACTCCGATCTTTCGTGCTCCGGCATTCACAAGGTAAGTTATGAGTTGCTTTTCAATTTCTGAATTTAAATAATTTTTTTTATTCATAAGTATTATAAGTCCACTCTAAGAAAATTCAATTTAAGAAATCGATAAACCGTTCCCAGTGAAATAAAAAAGATAAAAGCCATTTCACGGGATAAATAAAACGGTTAAATTATTTTTTGGTCTCATTAACCACCAACTTCTACTCTCGTTACCAAGCCCCTGTCTACCAAGACGTAATGCAATGAAGACTGGCTTGGTAACGGAAGACGATAAGACATTGCGTTCCCAAAGTGGGAACAGTTAAATTTGCTTCGCATTTAACG
>JAUWMT010000088.1 GCA_030613025.1 Candidatus Cloacimonadota bacterium | reverse complement strand
TATAGCATGCGAAATTTGTTATCCATGGAAACTATTTCGGGGAATGACTTTTCTTCTTTAAGAGGATATTATCTTACCGACCCGAATTGCAACATCAATGAAGAAAGAACAAAACTAAGTAAATACCTTGCAAATTACTGTACTATAGAATTGGAAGAATTTCCCGAAGCGATCAGCTTTTTTGAATCTATTATTTCTGATCCCGATACTGAATTAGACTCGGTTTATGCAGTTATCGATGCGGGTTATACTTATTTGTTAATGGACAATGGCGGTAAGTCCGATTACGTAGGAAAGATGGCAGAGTTAAAACCAAAAACTGAAAAGGATTTTCGAATAATGAGTGATGGCTTATTATCAGAATTGTTTGAAATAATACAGACTGAACCGGAAGAACCGAACGTAGAATATGCATTTGATCTAAAGCATAATTATCCAAATCCTTTCAACACTTCAACAACAATTTCTTTCTCACTTCCACTCTCCACTCAAAAAGCAGAACTGAAAATATACAATATAAGAGGTCAATTGGTAAGAGAACTTGCACTCAATATAAAATCTGGAATTGGAAGTATAGCATGGGATGGGCTGGATAGCTATGGAAGGAAAGTCGGCTCAGGTATTTATTTCTACAAACTCACTGCCGACAAGAAAGAGATAATTAAAAAAATGGTACTAATGTAGATAGCCAAAACCTCACTTACAAAAAGAGAGACGTGCGTTTGTGCGTCTCTTTTTTTAGTTGATTTAAAGGAATGTTTATTATTCTAATGAAGTAATTATTGACAGAATCTTTTATTTTCAAAAATTTTATAATTAATGAATTTCCCGAAAGATGGTCCTGTTACAGACAAAAGAGAGTAAACATTATCAACGATGAAAATCCATTCTCGCCGCTAATGAGCTCTATATTTTTTAAAATGTGTTGGGCACGCAATAATTTTGAAAGGATCTTATGAATTCAGTACATAAATCAATTCTGATCGTCGAGGATCAGCTTTTAATACTTAAATTCATTAAGAGCATTCTCCAGGAAAAGGCGGATACCATTCATACTGCACTTAATGGCAAGGAAGGATTGGAACTCTACAAAACTCATAAACCCGACATCGTCATTACTGATCTGCAAATGCCTGAAATGAATGGACTTGAAATGATACGACATATTCGAGAACTCGATCCTGAAGCAAAAATTCTTATAACCTCTGCGTATTGTGACACAAAATATATGCTGGAAGCCATTGACATGGGAGTGAACGGATTTCACATAAAACCTATTGACAGAGATCATTTGCTCGATCAGATTGATGCACTCATAAAAAAACTCACTCTTGAAGAAAAAGCTCATGATGAAGAAGAGAAATTCCGTGTACTCAGTTCTGCTGCAAGAGACGCCATTGTGATGATGGATATTAAGGGAACGATAACTTTCTGGAATCAAGGTGCCGAAAGGATATTTGGATACACGCAAGAAGAAGTTATCGGAAAAGAACTTCATAAGTTTCTCGCTCCTGATTATTATTACGAAGATTATGAAAAAGCCATGCCCCACTTTATAGAAACAGGATGCGGAAAACTTGTTGGGAAAACAGTTGAATTAAAAGCTTTGAGAAAAAACAAAACTCCTCTTACCATAGAACTGTCTTTGACAAGCGTGAAACTCCATGATGAATGGAATGCTCTAGGAATTATGCGCGATGTCACAGATAGAATTACGGCAGAAAAAGAACTTGTCAAAGCATACAAAAAGATGGATGTGCTTGCTCATACTGATCATCTTACCCAGCTTTCAAACCGTCTCGATATGATAGAAAAATTAAATTATGAATGCACTCGTTTTGAAAGGTATGGCATTCAATTTTCAATAGCAATTGGCGATCTGGACAATTTTAAAGAAATAAATGACACTTATGGACACCAAACAGGTGATGAAGTACTTAGCGAAATTGCCGTATTACTAAAAAGTAGTGTGCGAAAACAGGATATTGTAGGTAGATGGGGTGGAGAAGAGTTCTTTCTAATGTACCCGAAAACAGACCTGAAGGGTGCAATGCTTGTGACGGAAAAGATCAGAAAAGCGTTACAGGAATCAGTTTTTGAATACGACAAGAAAAAGATCAACACCACCATTACTTTTGGTGTGACTACCTATAATGGGAAAACGGATATTAACGAATGTATAAGAATTGCAGATGGCGCACTTTATGAGGGAAAAAAGAGTGGCAAAAATTGTGTCGTCGGTGCACCAAAACACGTTAATAAATAATTGAGAGGAAGGTCAATGAAAAGATCATTTTTGATATTAATTGGAATTTTACTTTTTATGAATTTCCTGTTGGCTGATGCTGAAGATCAAGACTCTGTTCTAATTGAAATTCCGGATATTGATATTTATGATGCCCAATCCGGCGATTTTCTCGATATCAACCCTCAATATTACCTCTATTATGCATATCAAATTTATTATAATGAGGATAATTTTGAAACAGCCGCTAAATTCTATCTACAATATCTTTCATACCAAAATTCTGATGCGAACTCGATCTATAATCTTGCATGCTGTTACGGACTTCTTGGAATAGACTCTCTTACTACATTGTACCTGAAGAGAGCTTACAAAGCTGGTTTTGATGATGTTCGGCACATAAAAGGAGATCCGGATTTTGATGGAGTGAAAGATTCCCCTATCTTCACGGCTTTGATAGACAGCATAGAAAGTATCGAGCAGCAAAAGATAGAAGAAAGCGGAAGCGTATTTTTCATTCCAGCGAAAACTCTTCAGGAATGCAGAGTAAAACTGCCGGAAAATTATGATCCTGAAGAAATGTATCCGCTTCTTATTGGATTGCATGGCTACGGTGATGATAATGAGAATTTCATCAAGTTATACAAGGATTTTCCATCGAGAAGTTTTATATTTGCCGTACCTCAAGCACCCTATGAATTTGGTGTGGGTTCCAATATTGGATATAGCTGGATTCCACAATCAGATGATCCGGCAGTATTTGATGAGGCAGTTACACTCACTGAAAACTATATAAACAGCGTAGTGACTTATCTCCAGAACCAATATAACATCTCAGAAATAGTATTGATGGGCTTCTCTCAAGGTTGCTGGCTTACTTATTATACCGGTTTACGAAATCCCTTGCTCTTTAAGGGACTACTTTGCTTTGGTGGAGATCTACCTCTTGACCTGTTAGATGACGAAACCTTTGAAAACGCAAAAGACCTTCCGATCTATATAGTACACGGTGAAAATGACAGAAGCATACCTGTCGATGCAGGAATAAATGCAGCTTCTATTCTACAAGAAATGGGCTTTGAAATTGAGCTCTTCATCTTTGACGGTGCCCACGAAGTTCCAAAAGAAGGATTGGAAAAAGGGCTGATCTGGCTGGATCTCATTAAATAGTCACCAGAGTTTTTGATGGGCACATACCAATTTATCATGATCTTTCTCGTAATAGTTATTATAATTACCGGAATTGTCGGAGCATTGGCAATTATTCATCAGCAAGGCATTGAGCATGAAAAGAAAATATTGGACGAGTTCCTCTTTCAGGCGGCATACATTATATATGCACATTACCTCATGCCCCCTTCTCTTGGAGGTTACGGGAAAAGTGTTCGCTACATGGAAGAAAACGAGGATAAAGTCATCGCTCTGCTCCCGGCATTCAATGAGACTATGCAGGAAATCCTCTCCACAGAAGATGGCTTCACAAACAAAGGATTTAAAATAAAGATGTGGTCCGACTACTGGCAGAAATGTGCAATTGGAGTACACTCAAAAACCTATGATTTCCAAAGATGGACCCTTATTGATTGCTCGACAGGTCAAATGGAAATAATGAGTGATGCACCTGTTTCTACCGATTTCACTACTCAATAACTTAGGAGAAAAATGAAAGATAACAATAAAACAAAATCATCATGGTTTATCATTTCAATACTCATAACCATTCTCGGAGCCATGTCCATAATACTGCTTTTTCTTATGCAATATTATGAGACTCGAGGTATATTCTTCTGGACAGCTCTTGCTTCATGGATCATAATACTGATCGTTATGGCAGTTATTTTTTGCGTGCATGATAGTATCGAGAAAAAGCAAAATAACCTTATTCAAAAACTCAAAAACACTATTGAAGAATTGAAAAAGGATAATAATTTGTAATGAGCGGTATTGTATTTTTTAAAACACCGAAACTCGATGAAATAAAAACCTTTCATATTGATAGGATCAAATTTTTTAAAAAGTTCTATATATAGTGCTATAATGACAATCCAGAATTATCATCAATCCCCATCATATATAAGAATTATTGTGATAATAGTAGTGGTTATTACAGCAAGCATTCTTACTGCAAAATATTTCTTGGAAAAGCCCATCTCCGTAGAAGAAGCATCAACTCCGCTCAATCCGCTTGAATATCCGATGCAGAATGAGGTTCAAGATTTAGAGAGCTTCACTTTCAACAAAGGTAATTTACTGCTTCTTATATTTCCTCAGGCAGAATACGAGATAACTGCAAAAGTTGTAAGCAAGAAACGCTATCATTACGGCTGGGGATCGAAGATCGTACCATATGATTTTGCTCTGGCTTGGGGTAAACTTACAGAGCCGGAGATGAAGAAATTCATTAAATATTCCCAAATGCGTAGATTCTATTTTTACAAATACACCCGGGATTGCCCCCTCACACAAGAATATATCGGAGAACATTCATCCAACAATCATCTCATCCCTGCAAACAAAAATATTCTCAATATTTTCAGGAAGATCAAAAAAGGTGATATAATTCAGCTCTGGGGCTACCTTGTTAATATCGAAGGAACATACAAAGGCAAGGATGTGAACTGGAGAACGAGCACCTCCCGTAGAGATACGGGTAACGGTGCGTGTGAACTTATGTATGTGGAAAAAGTTCGCTTAAAAAATCAAATTTACAGGTAAATTATGAAAAAAATTGTTATTTTACTCTTAATGTTCTGCGCGAGTTTTACTTTACTTAATGCAGAAAACGAACGGGATACGCTATATATCTTAAATACTACAGATATTCACGGATACATCATTCCATATGATTACATCAACGATGAACCCGCAGAGTACGGATTGGTAAAAATTTATTCCAGAATAAAAGAGTTCAAACATAAATATGATAATGTTGTTCTGCTTGATTGCGGAGATCTTTTACAGGGCACGCCTTATGCATATTATTTTAATAGAATTGATACCGCAGGCATTCATCCAATCATTCAAACTTTCAATTATATCGGTTATGATGCTTTCGCAGTCGGCAACCATGAGATCGAGCTGGGAGTAGAAACTTATACGAAAGCAAGAGATACCTCAAACTTTCCGTGGCTTTCTGCAAATGCAGCACTCGATGACGGTTCCACCTATTTTGAATCCTATACAATTTTGGAAAAAGGCGATATTAAAATTAGCATTCTTGGTTTAACAACGCCCGGAATTCCGACTATGCTGGACTCCACTTATTACCCTGGAATCACATGGAAAGATATGGTGGTAACAGCTCAACAATATACCACAAAACTTCGTGAAAGCACAGATGTGCTTATCGGGATTTTTCATGCCGGCTTTGATGCACAGGAAGATAAATATAAAGAGGAACTCTTTGGATTACCTGTTGCAAATGCCTCCAAACTGGTGGCAGAAAGAGTGTCCGGATTCGATGTTGTTTTTGGAGGTCATTCTCATCGTGTTAATCCACGGGATACTACAATTACATTGCGTGACAGTACCACTCTGCAAATGATCTCCGGCGCCCATGCGTGGGGACTTGGTGTTGCAAAGATCGTGCTCGAAAAATTTAATGATAAATGGAAAATTATCGAAAAGACCGGCTGGATCGAGCAGGCAAAGGATTTTCCACCATCTCAGGAAATTCTTGAACTTAATGAACCGTATCATAAGAAAGTAATTTCATTCTTTAAAACCCCTGTTGCTTTGAATAAAGAAATCATCACAACAGAAAATGCCCGATTTGAAGACTCACCAATTCCTGAACTCATCAATAGGGTTCAACTTCATCATACGGGTGCAGACATTTCCATTTCTCCTGCATTCTCAACAGGGCTTGTTATTCCGGCTGATACGATCAGAATCAAAGATGTGTATGCAATGTATCCCTATGAAAATACACTCAAAATGATCGAAATGACTGGTCAGCAACTCGTTGATTATCTAGAATATTGCGCAAACTATTATGTATATGAAAATAACTCGCTTTCCACAAATCCTGAAATAGCGGGCTATAACTATGACATGGCAGAAGGAATTTCATATATTATAGCTGTTCGGGAACAACCCGGAAGCAGAATAAAGGATGTGATATTTCTTAAAACTGCAGAGCCCATTGATCCTGAAATGACCTATACGGTTGCGATGAACAGTTACAGGGCAAACGGCGGAGGTGGACATCTGAAAGCAATTGGGATAGATGAACCAAAAGTGATCTATTCTTCAAAATCAGACCTCAGAAATCTTATAATTGACTACTTAAAAGAACAAGAAATATTAGAAGCAAAATGTGATGGAAATTGGCGTATTGCAAGGTAAAATAGAGATACCCCCAAAAATTAGAAGAAGATTCTCAGGATAGTGTATGGCTCAAGGGTTTGCAGAGATATCTTAGTAGAAAATTACTTTTAGAAAAACTGTTAATTTTAACCCTACTGTTAAGTCAATTGTAAAATGACTCAAATTGAATTTTAACAAATTATTAAACTTCATCTCCATATGAAATATTCAGCAAGCTGCTTTCACGCGGCAAACCAACCTTCTCCTATTTGAGGGGAAGGCAATATACTGGATGTTAAAATTCAATTACAACTTCCATGCGAAGTTTGATATGACAACATTATATTTTT
>JAUWMT010000069.1 GCA_030613025.1 Candidatus Cloacimonadota bacterium | reverse complement strand
TGGTTATGTGCATAATAAAAGTGAGCAGTTTTAAGATTATTAAATTCATTTAAATATTTCGATAAAGAACTATGAACTCTTCAATAATTTGCAAGCTATATGTAAATTTTTTAATGATGATAAAGTGACCCTATATCCCATTTGTGAAAAATAAAAAATGATAAATAAATATAAAAACATGGGTCTGGAAAAGTTGTATGAAAACGCATGAAAAGTATTGAATTCAATAAAATTGTAATTATGGATAAGTCTAAAATATTGCCCACAGTCCACACCACTACTTCATTGAGATTAATTAAATATCTCAAATTTTGGCGTGGATTGTGGACAAATTTCTTAACAACTTATCTACAATTACAGCATAAAAATTAATCAACTAATGAGGCTAAAAATTCAAAAATTAGCTGCTCACTTTTATTATGCACATAACCGTTAGTCATTAAAAAATTCCTCGTATTCAGGAAAATAGAAGTGCTTCTCTGCCTTCTCTCTAGAAAAGGTAAAATAGGTCACATATCCCTCTGCGCAGAGCGTTTCTTCCGCATCGAGAAGCTGCACAAATACAGTATAGAGATTTCGTCTTTTCGCATGAAGCTTCGCCCGAAGTGTGATCGCTCCCTTGTTGACATACACTGTTTTTTTATATCTCACTTCCAGTTTAGCTGTTACACCTATAGTCCTACCTTTGATCAATACGACCCAGCTTCCGATCTCATCTATAAGTGCGGATTGTATGCCGCCATGCAGCACATTGAAATAGCCCTGAAAAAAATCTTTGGGCTCCCATTTTGATACGACCTCATCGCCATCTTCATAAAAGGTCATCTGCAGTCCATGCTCATTGTTTTGCGCACACCCGAAACAGTAGTAACCATTATACTTGTTATAAGGATTCAGAATTTCTCGCATAGCACCTTCTTTCATAATTTTCGAATTTAATTTCTGTATATTTCTTATCAAGTTTTTCTCATTAGCTTGACGAAAAATATCTCACTTTTTCATTTCCTCAGGAAAGTTGGAATAGATGAAGAATACCAAAGCAAAACTTATTGATGGTCCTATTGGCAAGCTGCTGATCAAACTCACAGCTCCTATGATAGTAGGCATGCTCGGCATGGTCGCATTCAACCTTGTCGATACGTTTTTTGTAGGAAAATTGGGAGCTACCCAACTCGCTGCTCTCAGCTTTACCTTTCCTGTCATACTCGTTGTGAACAGCATAGCACTCGGTGTGGGAATGGGTGTTTCAGCGATTATTTCCCGCGCCATCGGTGAGGGTGATACCTACAAAGTTCGAAGAATTACCACAGATGGACTAATGCTTGCGATCGTACTTGTTTTCATCTTTGTGATAATCGGGCTTTCAACGATCGGTCCGCTTTTCAAACTTCTCGGTGCAACACCCCAGGTTCTTCCCTACATCAAACAATACATGAACATCTGGTATTATGGTATGTTCTTCGTGCTCATTCCAATGGTCGGTAATAATGCGATCAGGGCAACCGGTGACACAAAGACCCCCAGCGCGATCATGATCGTTGCAGTGATAATGAATTTCATAATGGACCCGATGCTTATTTTTGGATTGGGACCCTTTCCTGCTCTTGGAATACGCGGCGCCGCGATCTCAACTGTTATTGCGCGCTTCAGTGCATGTGTTGCAGCGACGTGGGTGCTTGTCCACAGAGATAGAATGGTAACGTTTGAGCGGACTCCTGTGAGGGAAATATTTGCATCCTGGAAATCAATCCTGTATATTGGAATTCCCATTGCAGGAGCTCGCATGATCCTACCTCTTTCAGTTGGAGTCATGACGAGGATCATCTCAGTTTATGGGCCAAAAGCAGTTGCAGGTTTTGGTGTTGCTTCCAGAATTGAGTTCTTTGCGCTTGCTGTAATACGTGCTCTCTCTTCAGTATTTGGACCTTTTATCGGGCAGAATCTGGGAGCTAAACAATTTGATCGAGTAAAAAGAGGGCTACGCCTGGCTGAAATATTTTCACTTGTATGGGGTTTCGGCACCTTTATTATTCTCTTTATTTTTGCCAGACCCATCGCCGGTATTTTCAATAAAGATCCTTTGGTTGTCGAGACAATCATAAAATATCTTTCTATTCTCCCTCTTGGTTATGGACTGCAGGGTGTGCTGCTTCTGTGTAATGTGTCACTCAATGTATTACAAAAGCCCTTTCATGCAGCAGGTTTGGTCACAGTTCAGATGTTTGTACTCTATATTCCTCTTGCTTATTTCGGTTCGCAGATACTTCAGATACAGGGCGCTTTCATCGGGATAACTATCGCTTACTGCGTTTCGGGAATATTTGCTCATTTCTTTACAGCAAATCATATCAAAAAAGCTGAAGAAAAGATCATAGCTGATTCGATAACTCAGGATTGATCTTTGCGAAAGTTTCTTCCTTTCGCAAAGAGACGAGAAAAATCATGAAATATTATAAAGATAATTACTACCATATTTTCAACAGAGGATGCAACAAGCAGGCAATCTTCTTTTCTGATGATAATTACATTTATCTTCTCAAAAAAATAAAAGAAAGCTATCAAGAATTTGGAATTAATATTCTCGCATATTGCTTTATGCCAAATCATTATCATTTTTTGATACAACAGATGACTGATAAACCAGTTTCAGATTGGCTCCGCAAGATATTTGGAGGATATACTCAAGCTATTAATAAACAGCAACAAAGAAGAGGCACACTTTTTGAAGAAAGAGCAAAAGCTATTCTTGTCGATAAAGAAAAATATCTAATCCATCTTATGAGATACATCCATAATAATCCCGTGAAAGCAGACTTAGTAACTGATTCACATGATTGGAAGTATTCAAATTATTTGGAATGTGCTGGTATTCGAGCTGGTTCACTGTATAATAAGAAATTCATCATTCAAAATTTTAGCTCCAGAATCGAATACAAAAAGTATTTTGAAGACTACCAAGCCGAAAGCAAAATATTAAAAGCAATGGATAAATATCTTATTGATTGATTTAAATATGGATCCTTTGCGAAAGTTTCTTCCTTTCGCAAAGTTGGTGGTGTTCAAAATTAACTTCGCGAAAAACCAAAAGCTTTCTTAGAGTACCGCTATGCCTGCGTGTTAAGTAAAATTAGATAATTTTCTAAAAGATTGACAGCAATACTAATGTTTTTATATTTACCTGTTAATTTAAAAATGATTTATCAAAAATTAAGGAGTAAAAAATGAAAATGGCAAGAATTATCCTTGTTGTCATGCTGGTTGCTTTGCTTTCATTCTGTAAAAGCACAAGCAGCTCAAATGACAAACCAAACGCCCCATCCAATCCCACACCAGCTGATAATGCAACTAATCTAGGCATCAATCAAATTCTTCAGTGGGAATGTACTGACCCTGAAGGTGATCCTCTTACTTATGATGTGTACATAGGAACCAATGCTAATCTCGGTGCTGGAGATCTTGTAGCGCAAGACCTTACGGTCACTACTTTCAATCCCGGCGCATTGGGATATGTGATAAAATATTATTGGAAGATCATTGCCTATGATGATCAGAAAGGCAGCACTTCCGGTCCGGTTTGGAATTTCTCAACTATGGGCTTTACTGAAGATTTCGGACCTGCCAACAATTTCGTTTATGAAGATGGTCGCTGGTATGTTTCCGGTGGTAATCTCATTATGAACGGACGGGAGAATGACACCTGGGCAAGTGCATACTACAACCAGGAATTCATGGACTACACTGTTGAAACTCGTGCTGGTAGAATTCAAAGTGATGAAACTTTAAACAATACTTTTGGTCTATTCTTCCGCTCAAATGGATTTATGGGCTATGACGCCAAAGCTTCTGACGGATATCTGCTCAGTGTATCTGCCTACGGTGAATACAGTGTGTGGCTTTTTGAAGGCGGTGTAGCAACTATGATCATTGACTGGACATATTCTCCCAATATTGGTTATGGACTGAATGCATTTACTCAAATAAAGGTCGTTGCTAACGGCTCAAATTTCGATATCTACTTTTATGATGTGTGGACAGACAGCTTTACAGATGCAACATTCCCAACAGGATATGTAAGCTTAGTAATCTATGACTCAAGTTATGGAGACAATGAGGTATGGTGGCAGTATTTCACTATGTCGGCACCTGAAGTCGTCAAAGGTACTTCTGTAGTCCATACACCTGCCCAATCTCAAAATTCATCGGCATATTCACCAAAATAATAAAACACTCGAAATAAAATATGACCCGGTAGTGAACGCTGCCGGGTTTTTTATTATTTCATTAGAATCCGTAGGAATGAAGTGATGAGGACTCAAGAAAAATAATTGATATACTGAAATCTCCCAATCTGGGTATTAAGTTATGAAAATTGAAATAATAAAAAATTGACTTAATTTGAAGATTTCCAGCACATTACAGAAAAATAAATAGGAGGTCCTATGCTACCCAAGCTAAAACAGATTTTACATAAAGCAGATGCTGATTATGCAGACATCCGTTACGAGATCAAAAAGGATACGTTCATTACACTTGATGGTAAGGAGCTCTCCAATATCGGCTCAACTACAACGGACGGATATGTAATTCGTGTGCTGAAAAACGGGGGATTCACTTCCGTATCCTTCACAAAAGAAGAAGATGCAGAAAAAGCATTGAAAACTGCGCAGGAGAATGCTATACTTATTGGAAACAATATTGAAAAGCCGGTTAAGCTTGCAGAAGTGCCAGTTATACAGGATACTTTCATTCCAACTTTAAAGGAAGACCCACGAAATATTTCTATCCAGGAAAAACTGGAATTGCTCCGACATTACAATGATATTCCCCTGGCTCATGACAAGATCGCGATGACGAACATGAGATATTTTGAAATGATCCGTGAAAAATACTTCATCTCTTCAGAAGGTGCAGAAATTCATGAAGATCTCATCACGACCGGTATCGGGGGAAGTATTATCAGTAAGGAAGGAAACCTGACTCAGAATGTACGCGTAGGTGCAGGTGGAAGCGATGGTTTTTATACTGTCAGAGATCTTGATGATAAATTTGAACAAAGAACACAGATAGCTATCGATCTTCTTAAAGCAGAGCCCGTCAAAGCGGGAGCGTACAATTGTATTCTCAACCAGGGTCTTGCAGGAGTATTCGCCCACGAAGCTTTTGGACATTTCTCCGAAGCTGATATTGTGGAATCCCTTCCTGCAATGAGAAAAAAGATGCAGATCGGCAACAAACTCGGCAATGATGTACTCTCCATTATAGATAATGCAACTATGCCAAATCAGCTTGGATTCTACAAGTATGATGACGAAGGTGTGGCAGTACGCGAAGTAAAACTTCTAATCAATGGTGTGCTTGCCGGCAGACTGCATTCACGCAGAACAGCTCAAGAGTTCGTCGAACCAATTTCGGGGCACTGTGTAGCAGAAGATTACCGCTTTGCCCCTATCATCCGTATGAGTACGATCTATATTGAACCTCGAGAGAAAACCCTCGAACAGCTCATGGCGGAACTTGGTGACGGTCTTTACATCCTTGACCCGAAAGGTGGTCAGACCTCAGGCGAAAACTTCACTTTCGGTGCTCAATACGGTTATGTTGTGAAGAATGGAAAGAAATATCGCATGATCCGTGATATCAATATTTCCGGTAACCTTTATCAAACTCTTCAGGATATCACAGCAGTGGCAAACGACCTGAAACTTTCCAAAACCGGAGGATGCGGCAAAGGACAAACTAATATTCGCTCTTGCCACGGAGCCCCACACATTCTTGTGAAAAATGTCGTGTTAGGAGGTATCTAATGGAAAAATTATTAGACATGGCTCGAAAAGTCTGCGATCAGGCAGAAATATATTTTTGTGACCCAACCTCATCTGAAGTAATGTTCCAAAAGGGCGAACTCCATGACATCGAAAGCCAGTTCCAATCAGGAATGGCGCTGCGTATTATCAAAAATGGAAAACTCGGATTTTCCTACACAAAGAATCTCATCAATAGAGAAGAATTTCTGCAGAATGCACTGGACTCACTCAAGGGCGGAGTGCAGGCACTATATGATTTTCCTCATACTTCTGAACTGCCTGCTCTGAAAACTTACAATCAGCATATCAATGAAGTGACATCATCCTCAATGGTTGAGAATTGCACGCACATCGCTGATATATTTCTCCAGAACACAGATGCCGAGATCGAACTTGTCGCATACAAAGAAGTTCTTAACCTACGAATTATTAACTCTCAAGGAACCGATTTACATTCAAAGATTGGCTCGGTCGGTTACTGGCTTGGGCTGGTCTATCCCGGTGGCGGGGCTGGTATATCACGGGTATATGAAGAAAAAATCCCGTTTTCAATTTCACGTAATATTCTTGATAACCTCGTGAAGATGTATAATGATTCATCAAAAGTAGTTACAATCCCCGGTGGGAAAATGAAAGTGCTTTTTATGCCGGGAAGTATGTACACACTCCTCTGGCGGTTACACAGCGGCACAAGTGCAAAGAGCATTTATGAGGACATCTCTCCAATCAAAAATGACATCGGAAAGCAGATAGTAAGCGAAGCTGTTAACTTCTATGATGACCCTCTCGATGCTGAAGTATCTGCTGCTCGTAGTTTTGATGATGAAGGAGTTCCAACTAAGAAGATGAACATCATAGAAAAAGGTGTACTCAAAAATTTCTTCTATGATCTCAACTATGCAAAAAAGTTGGGTGCTCAATCAACCGGTCATGGATACAGATCATCAATGTGGGGCGGAGATACCATCACTATGAAACCTGGTCCACGCCTGCAGCATCCTCGAATTGAACCGGGCGAGAAATCATTTGAAGAACTGGTCTCAATGATGGATAAAGGCATTATTCTCGATGGCGTGATGGGAGCTCACAGCGGTAATATTCCTAATGGTGATTATTCTGTTGGCGTCAGTCCCGGTCTTTATGTGGAAAAAGGTGAGATCGTAGGTCGTGTAAAAGACGTTATGGTTGCAGGAAATGTATATGATACACTAAAAAAAGTCGTTGCTATAGAAAACAAACTTCACACCTGTTGGGGTGGAAGAATGCCTGCAATACTATTTGACAGTATTAGTGTATCGTCAAAATAATATCGAGTGTTGATTAACGATTTGAGAAAATGGATAAGAATAGAACACAGATTACACTGATTAGACTGATCAACGCTGATCCAGTAAAAAAATTAATTTTTTTCAACATTTCTCTGTGGGCTCTGCTTGTCTCGGCGTAATGTAATGAAGACGGATGTTCTCTGTGGTGTAAAGTTTTTCCCACTCACTCCCAATCCCGTGGTTGGGAATGCAGAATAATAATTACTTCAAAAATCTCCAATCGGTGTTCTATATTCTGAAATCCATTTTCGTGCTTTTCGTGTTTTTCGTGGTTAAAAATTAATATGTAGGAGAAACAAATGGCAAAACAGAAAATAATCAAAGCAGATGTGCTCTTTGACGGAAAGGGCAAAGCAGAGAACAAATACATTGTTGTACAAGGTAACAAAATTGTAGATGTCACTGCAAAAAAACTCAAAGCAGATCACACCGGCTGGGTCACCCCTGCTTTCATTGATGCTCATTCCCATATCGGCATGGACAGGGAAGGCGAGCCCTGGACAGAGTCCGAGACCAATGACATCACTAATCAGATACTTCCTCTAAACAACCCAATTGACAGCATCTATTTTGATGACCGTGCTTTCAAGGATGCGGTGGATTTCGGGGTGCTCTATAGTTGTGTAGTTCCCGGAAGCGGCAACCTTATTGGCGGTCAAGCAATGATCATCAAGAACTTCGGAAAGAATCGCGATGATGCATTTATGAAGGAATATGGCTTCAAGATGGCGCTTGGATACAATCCACGCTCGACAACGGACTGGAAAGGTGAACGCTCAAATACTCGAATGGGTGTGTATGCACTGCTGGAAAAAAAGCTCGATGAAATACTTATCAAACGAGAAAAGGCACTTGTTGCGAAGGATAAGAAAAATGTAGAACTTGATGCAAAATACAAAAAGAAGAAGATCACCAAGAAAGATCTTAAGATAGATAAAATGATAGTTGAACGTGAATACGAACTCAGCTTTTCTCCGGAAGATAAGGCACTTCTTACACTGTTATCCGGAAAATATACCTCAAAAGTTCATGTTCACAAAGATGATGATGTGCTGTATCTTATCCATCTTGCAAAAAAATATAAACTAAAGTGCACGGCAGATCATACCGGCGATGTCTTTCATAAAGATATCTTCGATGCTCTTGCAAAGAACAATATTCCTATCGTGTACGGTCCTCTTGGTTCGGTTGGATACAAGGTCGAGCTAAAGCATGCATATTATCAGAACACATTGCTTCTTATGCAGTCAAAAGCATTTTACGGACTGATGACCGACCATCCTGTGATCCACACTATTGCACTGCGTGACAGCTTGAAATTCTTCATGATCCAGGGCATGTCCGAGGAAGATGCTATCTCACTAATTACCTATAAAAATGCAAAAATACTTCATATCGATGATATTCTCGGCACTATCGAACCAAACAAACTCGCAAGTCTTGTTGTATGGGATAAGAACCCTTTGCAGCTTGGTGCCTTCCCTATAATGGTCATGGCTGAGGGAAAGGTTGTCAGAAAAAAATAATACTGTACATGTCTAGAAAGATGCTGCATCAGAATTAGATTAAAATTACTCATGATGAGACTCGAGCTCTCCGCTATAAGCAAGCTGATAGTTCAATTAAGATGAAACTATGACAAACAATGCAGTACTCTTGTATCCAAGCCCCTGCTTGGATACACATAGATTACCAAGCTGGGTAGCTGTGTGAAAACACTAAAAAAATGACAATGAATTTGCATTTTCACACAAGCTGTGGGGCTTGGTAACCAGAATATTATTATGAAGAAGTTAGAATGTAGTTTCATAGGAGTTCACAAGAACGACCCTGTGAAATAAAAGAAAGATTTTACAGGTCAAGCAGTGAGAGTGGACTTGAGACGAAGGGCTTGAAGGGCGGTGAGAGTGGACTTGGGATGGAATGTTGGTACCATTCTGAACTCCACCTGCTTCGCGATGAAGTCCAGTCTGGAAATGGTTATCTCGAATTATAAGCCGACGGAGTCTGCTACTCCAAATAGGAAATGGGCTGTCATTCCCGACCCCGATCGGGAATCCAGTAATATTCATGTGGAAAATGATAAAAAATACGTAATGTTTCACAAAACATATAAACCATATAGATTCCCTCTTTCGTGGAACTGACATTTATTTGCTAAAAATGGAAGAAGTAATTATTGTAGTTGATAGTGGTAATAAATCAGCGGTTCACATTTTATTGCGAACCACTTCTTCACAACTCAGGGCTGAATCGCAGCGAATGACCCGATGAAACAAAAAAAAGGTTTCACCCATGTGTAATAAAAGATATAAGAGATTACACAGGGTAAACGGGTTAAAAGTGTGATTCGAGGATTGGGAATGAGAAAAATGAGATAGTTGTGTTTTGTCATTCTCGCTTCATACTTCGTCACGAAGCAAGTCTGACTGCAATCGGCTTACAACTCTCAACTTGAAAAAACTTTAATTGACATAATGCAAGCGCCTTCAATTTTCTATTCCAAAGTAGGAGGATACTTTGAAAACAAATAAAATCTTCATTTTATTAATTGTAAGTATTCTTATATCTGGTTCCCTTATCGCACAGAATAAGAATTGGAGCAACAGTACAGAGCTTTCTTTTGTGAACACATCCGGAAATACCGAAGTAACAACTCTTTCTGCAAAGAATAAACTGACCTATAAGTTCACACCAAAGATTGAGACTTTGCTCCAGCTTGCTGCTTTATACGGAAAAAGTGATGGAGTAAAAAATTCCGAAAGCTATAGTGCCAAACTAAAGGGCTCATATCTCATATCAGAGAAATTCTACACCAGTCTTATAACCGGTTGGTCAAAGGATGAGTTCGCAGGTATTGATTCCAAGATGTGGCTTGGTCCCGCACTTGGTTATAAACTTCTCTCCGGCACTAAACACAGTCTTAATTTTGAAGCTGGTGTTGAATATGTTGATGAAAGATTTACTGATGATACCAGCAATGATTATTTCAACGGAAGGGCTTTCACGGAATACAAATTTGCTCTCACTGAAAAAAGCAACTTTGGGCAATCTCTCGAATTCAATTTAGATTTCGAAGACAGTAATAATTATAATGCAACATCTATCACTTCTGTGACAACATCATTGAGTGACTTTCTCTCTTTAAAGGCAAGTTATAATATCAATTATGTAAATGCTCCTGTTCCCTCGACCTTGAAAAAGACAGATACTACGCTGTTGGTTTCGTTGATAATTAATATGTAATATACATATCCAAAATTATTATACTATTTATCGAAGGGGCTGAACATGTTCAGCCCCTACAAATTTACACTTTTTTTATTTCATGAGAACCATCTTACCCGATTCTTGATATCCATCCTTATCGATCATATAGAAATATATTCCATTGGGTACAATATTTCCATATTCATCAGTGCCGTCCCAACTGATAGAGTGCTCACCCTGTTCAAATGTATCCTTTGCCAGATCTTTGATTGCTTGCCCCTTTATGTTATAAATTTTCAGTTCGATAATACTCGTCTTCTGTAGTGAAAATGTAATATTTGTAGAAAGTTTGAAGGGGTTGGGGTAATTACGTAATGATAAAATATTGTCTTGTGTGTAATCATCCTGGACAGAAATTACTCCGCTATTGGGCTCACCTGGTGTCCCATGATTTTCTGAAGCATGCCAGTTTTCTGCTAGAGAATTATCAAGATCGGGGTCATTAAGCTCAAGAGTTGGACCATCACCATCCGGCTCGGTAGGCCAGGGATCGTCATCATCATAACATACTGAATCCACCAGGATTCCTTCCGGATTGAAGAGCCGAATCAGTTCGCCTCCACCGCTTAATCCAAAATCAAAGTTGCCAATGTAGTTCGTAACATCGGGGAATAGACTGAGGAATTGTACTGAATCCTTGCAAAGAACTAAAAACTCACCTTGTTCAAGGATTGTATTATCTGGGATGATAAAAATATGTGCATCATTTTCATCTTTAAAAATCCAGCCGGAAATATCAATATCTACAACATCTGCATTATAAAGTTCTACCCAATCCTCAGGATCAAAATCATCTGCAGAATTATAATTTATCTCATTAAGAACGACATTGCCGGTGTTTGTAGTCACATCAATTTCATAGAACTCTGTGGCTGAGCGCTCCGGCAGGAATGCACCTTGATCACTATTTTGGGCGTATATATAATATTGTATATTATCGTAGCCGGCTTCTACGCTGATTCCATAGTTTCCATCTCCTGCGGCACCATCATTATGATTGCCATCGTCAAACATTTCAAGCTCTTCAAATTTATCATAAAAATTCAAACGATAATTAAGATAAACTTCATCAGCATCGATCACATCCACGTTGATCCAAACCAATGTATTTGGTGCAATTATTTGTGGGGAATAACCGGGAGATGAAATTTCGGGAATTGTCCCCTGGAAAAGTGGATTATTTAATAACCAGTTAACTCTTGTATCCATTAGTTGGGTTATCCCGACGATCGGATGACTACCTGGACCAATTCCGCCTACAGTGGAGTTGATATTCTGTTGAAATTCAATATAAGAATAGAAAGTATTAGGGTCAGCCAGATAATCTGAATCTATGATGTCCTGCAATTCATTCGCTCTGGTTTCATAATATCCACTTTCGAAAAATTCTTCTATAATTGTACGCATGTGAGCAATATACATTTTTTGGTATTTCTCATCGGAGAGCACGTGAGCAATGATAGGATAATCTGGATCGTCAACGCGAAGAAGTGGGTCGAGGGTTTGCATTTGATAGAGATTTAAGGGTTGTCCCCCTGATAACATGACAAAAACACCAAAATTTTCATTCAAATCCCAGATAATCGGATTGAATCGACCAGAATTATCTCTGAAGAGATAGTAATTATGCCCAACATTTACAGGTGCATCCAAATTGACCATTAAAATATCGAATGCAAGCATCCAGAGATGAACATCAACATTCAAGACTTCCTCTATTTCTGTCGGATCATTATTGAGTATATCAAGAAAATCAATCAGATGCGACCAGCCATAATCGGATTTCAATTCATAATAATTATGGTATGCATTTGAGTCAGCACCTAAATATACCCAAATTGGAGAGGACATGGAACCACTTCCGCTTAATTCTCCTTTGAAACGAATATCTTCTCCTGCGGGATAGTGGCAGCCTTTGAAATACTTGTCCACATCCTGTACGCTTGTGTATAATCCGATCAGTTCTTCATTGACATACACATTGCAATAATTCGCATAACTCGCAGCCATGTAATTTCGAGCAATTTCATAACTTAATGTTTCCCGAACAAAAGAGGGGTCTTTGAAGCCGTTTGCTAATTTCAGAGTTCCGTATTCGTCATAGGTTTGATCGTCAATAATGTGATCGAGTTTAATGTTGAAAGGATTTTTATTATTATTAGGTGAGTAGGAACTGTTCCCCTTGTAGCGAATTCCCACGCTGTCGAACTGAATACCGTTTACTTCTACTGTTCCAACCAATCTATCTTCATTGCCGGCAGCATATAGACTGTCCAGCAGATAATCCCAATTTGCCTGAGTAAATGTTATCTCAATAGTATTTATGGTATTAATATCGTAAAATTCCTGCGCTATAACGGATGTTATCATCACAAGTAATAGGGATATTATAGTAAATATTTTTTTCATTTGAACTCCTTCTGGTAAACGGATATAATATTTGTCCTATCAGACAAAAAAATTAGCAAAAGGTTTAATATCTACCCAAAAAAAAGCAATATCGGAAAATATTTCTTCTTGTTCCCAAGTTGGACTTGGGAATACCTATTTGTTGCAAAGTTGAACTTCGCCCCTAAGTGCGTTACTAAGTGCAACTTAGTAACGAGATAAATACTCTTACTATCTACATTAGTGCCAAATGTCCCCTTAGGTTGTTAGAAATAATTTCGAAAGAAGAGAAAACAAAAAAAGAGTTTCCTCTTCCTTCGATTTCTTTGTTCAATATTAAAATTACTTTCATACTTATTCCTGTCAATTTTC
>JAUWMT010000033.1 GCA_030613025.1 Candidatus Cloacimonadota bacterium | reverse complement strand
TGGTAATGCAATTTATTATCCCGTTCCACTTCATCTGCAAGAATGTTTTGCTTATTTAGGATATAAAGAGGGTGATCTTCCAGAATCAGAGAAAGCTGCACAAGAAGTTGTCTCAATTCCAATATATCCTGAATTAACTGATGAACAGATGGATTATGTGATTGAGATTGTCCAACAAAATCTGAAATCATAAATTTTGGGTTTTATTGCATTTCAAGAATATCCCCAAAATCAGGACAATAGACTTTTAATAGGGAAAACTATATTAGTTGTAGATGGGAAAATTCATATCAAAATTATCGAGATATAATACAATTGGACTCAAAATCGTCAAAAATAAAAGATGGGGTGGATGATGGGACTCGAACCCACAACAGCCGGAACCACAATCCGGTGCTCTGCCATTGAACTACATCCACCACATAAAAAAACTGGTCGGGGTGCCGAGATTCGAACTCGGGACCTCTTGAACCCCATTCAAGCGCGCTAACCGGGCTGCGCTACACCCCGTTTTTGAATAACACTGTATATATTTTATAACTTAAAAAATCATTTCGAACTCGGGACCTTCCCGATCCCATCGGGACGCGATAACCGGGCTGCGCTACACCCCGAAAAGGAACACTTTGTAAAAATCTTCATTTTTTTCAGTCAAGTTTTACACAACAATATGAATTTTACTCCACATCACAACTGAACCAAAACCGCTTGCCATTCTCGATCCAATTATCAACACCCATTTCATTGATGTTTTTCAGATTGGCAATACAAGCATCAAAAAATATATTACCAAGTGCATTTTTGATTTTATCACAATTCTCGAATTCATCACATTCATAGCATCCCGCAAATCCCTTATCTCTGCAGCAGTGCCAGACATTGCATTTAGTATCATCCCTTTGAGTACACACTGCCGGACATTTCATTTGAGTAAGAAAATTGAGATTTTTTTTGAACTCATCGTAATTCTTGAACTGTTCAGAGAACATTGCTTTAACTGTCAGGTGAAATTTATATTTTTCTAATTGCTCTTTCAACTGCTCGGCAGCTTTGGCAATATCCTGAGAATAGCCAGCACAATCCCCACAATACAAGCCGCAATAGGCGAGTAATTTTCTCTTATCATCCATCCTCTGTTATTGTTTAATATAATTACCAATACTTAACTTGACCCACTTATCTGCAAAATAGCCGTAATGGCTCTTGATAATTTTATCGGTAAGATTACATACGGATGTAGCTCCGAAAATTTGAAGTGTTTTGCCGTCTGAGCTTGAAGGGATCTGATAGAAATAATCGCTGCCGTTCACCCTTTCATAAAAATCAGTATAATATTTCCCATTGGGTGACAGGAAATCAATGATCTCTTCTGCTTTTTTATAATCGATCTTTCCATATTCGGTGAGCAGTATTTTATTTAAGGCATCATAACGCCATTGGGTATCATCCATATGTTCAGCAGACATCATGATCGTCCACGGCGCCATAGAACACAAACGCATTGATGGATTGATGTACATATTTGAAGCGAGGACAAGATCGGGTTTTTGTTCTCTTTGGGGAGCGAAATAATATCCTTTTGGTACTCCCGGTTCCTTGAACGTCGAATCAATAAAGCCAGTCCTGTCCAAGATATCTTCAAGGTGGTATGGTTTCTGATATTTTATGAAAAGTCCGGTATTGAAATAGAAAAAAGTGTCGGGATATTCATAATTATCCCATCTGATCTTAAGTCCCATTTCCAGAGGAAGAGTGTCATACTTCGTTAGGAATTCCTGTGATGGAAGCAGTCCTTGATTTTTAAGTTCTTTAGATGGAAAATCCAGAAAGTCTATGCTATCAGCAGCGACTCCAGCTTCAATAATAGCTCCCCTCCCAGACTCTGCATCTGCGAGAGGATATAGCCATGGCACACCACGAGGTGCATGTATAAGGACTCGGAGAGCTTTCTCAATATCTGACCCGTAATGTGCAGTATGCCTTACGAGCAGGAGTGAGTTCAAACCCGGCTGACGAGCGTTGAGATTTCCGGCGGGGACCATATCAACTCCAATTACAAATCCGTTGGTATTCATTGCTGTGATCGAACCAATAAAGCCAGGTGCAGTTGTGGAAATCAGTGGAATTCTTCTCGGCAGATCCGGTAACGGGTCGGGCACATATATGATCATGCAGGCAATATTCTGGAATACACCCGCTGTTGGAAACATAAAATCTCTCCCGAAATAATGCTTACCATCGACAGTTGCTTTTTTGCATACAGAAAAGGCGTTGCAGAAAATCGGTGCTCGAAGATTTACCCCCTTGATACCGGGTATATCTCTCCAAATTCCATCAATATTATATATTTGAGCGAGAAGAAAATCAATTCCCACGTTCAGCGCGAATATTTTTTCAAATGTTACCTTTGTGTCGGGATTGACATGCTGACAACCTGCAACGATACCCACCATCTCATTCATAAGCTCCTGTGGAATGCATTTACTGATGATCTTATCATTTTGCTGCAGGAAGTCCGCCATTAATTTTCCAAGGGGACTCTTATAGGGCTTCACAGATCCTGGACGTAGAAACGCTTCGATAATGCCATCGAGGAATTGCGTGCACATCAACTCTATTTCTTCATGTGCAAGCTGTCCAAACATATACCCCATCTGATACCCCGTTCCTTCTAAATAATACACAACTTTCGGCTCTTTTGTTTCATAATTAACCGCATTAGTGCTCTTTACTTTTATTCCTCTTTTTCCCTGGAACGTGATAACGCTATCAATGACATAACCGTCTTGCTCAAAGGCATTTGTAATTTCAAAGGTGGATAGTTTGGGAACCGAGATGCTCACCTTTGATTCTTGTGCAAGTATTGAAGCCTTCTTAACTCTGGAAAACTGCGTACAGGCAGCGAGTAATAAAATAATCAAGACTATAAACAATAGGTTTTTTTTCATTTGTTTTCTCCTTATTTTAATAAAAAAAATGCGATTCCTGAAACGATCACTTGTATTGTCAAATTATCAAAACCGTGGGTGCTCACAGCTTCAATGAGCATGCCTCCCAATCCGCAGGCAAATCCTACAGAGAGAGATGTCCAGAAGCTATAAGAACTCAATAATAGAGCAAGAAAAGCAGCAATAAAACCAACTAACAATACTCCAAGTGAGCCCTCAATACTTCGTGTAACTTTCACTCCAAAAACTGATGGAACTCTGTATTCATGTTTTCCCCATTTAGCCCCGATTGGCTCCCCTACTGCATCTCCACACCCGCACACAAAATAGCCAATAAATGCAAAGGGATAGAACATGACATTCGCCAGCACTCCACCCAAAGCAGTCGTAGCAAGTGGGAGCACAATGAAAGCACTTCTTTTGGGAGCATCTTTAGGACGAGCAAGTGCTTCATAAAAGGGATAATTATCTCCTTTAAAAACTGCGAACAATACGAATAAAACCACAATTATCCCAAAGAGTACAACACCGGACAGCCCGACACTTATCTGAAGAATTCCCGCCATCGTAAATATCATAAAATGAAATACTTTTCTTGTGTAAGCTGTTTTGAGATTTTTTTTTACTTTCAAGTAGCTTGCGATCAAAGAACATATCCAAGTATAGATTATCAAAATTGGAGTACCCAGCAACAAAGTTTTTAAAGCCGGGATAGCTCGAGAAATAAAATCGCCGATATTCTTAACAATTCCTGAAATTAGTGAATGTTCTCGATATGGAATGTCAGCATAATATCCGCGAGAATTTACTGATTCAGCACAAATAATCGACGGGATAATCATCAAAAGGATTGACAACGCAAGAGCAAATCGCAATTTATACACGCTTTGTTGAAATTTCTTTTGGTTTATTGATAACATTGAATCCTTGAGATTATTGCTTTTGTATAAAATCGGATAATTGAACTGTGCTCTGTCAACATTAATGCAATTTTTTTATACCCAAAATAGTTGACATTGCGTTTAATATTTTAAAAGAAAATGTCTTCGGAGGACAAATGAAAAAGTATGTATTTGTTGTGTTTCTCGTACTCTGCATTGTTTCATGCAGCGGTTACTCTATGACGCGAAAACCTAAAGCACTCATTGGTTCTTGGGAAAGAACTATCAAGAATAATAAAACTGAATTCACAGCCCGTCTTACTTTTAATAATGATCTTACCTTTTCCTATGTAGTCGAAGATCCTATTATAGGACATGTAAACACTCATGGCGACGTAAGTATCATGTCCAAAAAAATGGCTTTTTTGAGCGACATACAATGCAAGGGTGCTGGAATTTATAATTATTACATTGAAGATAACAGGACGCTGATATTCAAAATGGGAAATGATATATGCCGGGTTCGTAAAGATGTCATAGAAGGCGTTTGGACAAAGGTGAAATAAAAATGAAGATCGCTTTTAGTAGGAAGTGCCCATGCTGTGGAAATGGAAATCGGCATCGTGACCACAGGACTTGGTACATGAGAATGATTGGCATAAAAAAATTATATGTATGCACAAAGTGCCGAATGCATTATGTAATTCTCTTTGGAGGTTTGGGAATCGGTTTGGGGAGGTGTCCAAAGGGCTCAAAATATTGGAAGTTAAATAGTTAAGGAGTTATCGTGGCTATATTATTTAAAACATCAAAGATGATCGAGATGCAGATTGATGATTTTTTGAATTTCATCAGCGAGGCAAGCATTCTATTCAAAAAAGGATTGGAGAATTATCTCAAGGATAATATCCCTGAATTTGAAAAGCGACTGAACGCTGTTTCCGAGCATGAAAGGAAAGCTGATGAACTGCGCTTGAATATTGAAAAACAATTATACATGCATACGCTCATACCGGAAAGCAGAGGCGACGTTCTTGCAATACTTGAGAATACCGATCGAGTTATTGATGATACCAAAGAAGCGTTACAGGTTTTTGCAATAGAGCGCCCGGAGATTCCCGAAAAATTCGATGCACTTTTTATTGAGCTTGCGGATTCGTCTATTGAAGCAGTAGAAAGTCTTATTCAAAGTGTTCGTGCTTTTTTTAAAGATATTTCATCTGTAAATGACCATATTTATAAAGTGAAATTTTATGAGAGAGAAGCTGATAAAATTGCCATGTCTCTCAAAATTGAGATTTTTAAAGCAGATATTCCCCTCAGTCGAAAGATGCATTTAAGATTTTGTGCCCAGCAGATAGAAAAGATATCGGATTCTGCTGAGGATATGAGCGAGCGATTGGCTATCTATACTATTAAAAGACAAATCTAACAGATGATCTATCTCCTTCTTTCAAGCGGGTTGTTCTTGGGCTGGTCTCTTGGTGCAAATGACGCAGCTAATGTGTTTGGGACTGCAGTAGGGACAAAGATGATCAAGTTCAGGGCTGCAGCCTGGATCGCAGCAATATTTTTAATTCTTGGGGCAGTAATTGAAGGTTCGGGAGCAAGCAGCACGCTTGGAAAACTCGGCTCCATCAACACAATGCCCGGTGCTTTTACTGTCGCACTGGCTGCTGCACTCACTGTCGCCTTTATGACTAAGCTCAAACTTCCTGTTTCTACTTCTCAGGCAATAGTCGGTGCTATTATCGGTTGGAATATGTTCAGTGGCTCACTTACCGATATGACCTCTCTGACAAAGATTGTTGTAACCTGGATCTTGTGCCCTGTCCTCTCAGCACTTATAGCAATTGTATTGTATAGATTCTTCAAATTTTTTCTTGCGAAAGCAAGGATTCACCTTCTTGATCTTGACGCCTACACGCGAATTGGACTTATCATTGTATGTGCCTTTGGCTCATACAGTCTCGGAGCAAACAATATCGGAAACGTGATGGGAGTATTCACTTTTTCTTCGCCTTTTCATGACATAAATGTATATAATTTATTCACAATTTCGGGTAATCAAATACTTTTTCTCTTTGGTGGAGTTGCAATCGCAATTGGTATTTTTACTTATTCCCAGAAAGTTATAAAGACAGTCGGCAAATCGCTCTTCAGGTTGTCGCCTGTCACAGCATTCATAGTTGTACTTTCCCAGTCAATCGTGCTGTATCTTTTTGCATCAACTGAAATTCGTAATGCATTTATGTCACTTGGATTACCAAAGTATCCTCTTGTACCTGTTTCAAGCTCTCAGGCAGTGATTGGAGCAATTCTCGGAATCGCTATTGCAAAGGGTGGTCGCAACATTCAGTTTAATATTCTGGGTCGAATATCTTCTGGTTGGATCACAACTCCGGTCATTGCAGGCATAATATCATTCGTCGCCTTATTCTTTGTACAAAATGTCTTTGATCAGCAGGTTTATAATAAGATTTCCTATTCATTGTCGCATAAAGTTATTCGGAAATTGGAAGAAGAGCAGTTCCCTGTAGAGAAGATCATCTGTTTTGAGGGAACCCGTTTCTCGACAGGTCTTCGCCTTCAGCAAGCTCTCAACAAGATAAAAGATCTTTCAAGGGATGAGAAAGGAATGGTCTATTCTTTTACTGAGATTGATAGTTTTTATGTGGATCCTGTATATTTTAAGGAAATAGAATCGGAAAAAATACTTACCCCCAAACAACTCAAATCTCTTAAAACTCTTTCGAAACAGTCATTTTCTCATGATTGGGAATTCCAGGATGAGCTCATCTCCCTCTCCACAGATTGGAAGTATCTAACTGAAAAGCAAAAGGACTATCTTTCATACAATAAACATCTTAAAAAGCAATATAATTATATATTTCACTTTTTTAGAATCTACTAAACTAATACATAAGGAGGAATATGCATAAGAAAACTCTTTCAGATATTGATATAAGCGGAAAGAAAGTCCTTATCAGGATAGATTTTAATGTTCCGCTTGATGAGCATCAAAATATTACTGATAATACGAGGATTAAAGCAGCATTGCCTACGATCAATTATCTTTTGGAAAATAATGCAGCAATCATTTTGATGTCTCATTTAGGTCGCCCAAAGGGTGAGCTAAAATCCACTTTCAGTCTTGAACCTGTCGCCAAACGATTAAAAGAAATCATAGGCAAAAAGGTTTACTTTGTTCACGATTGTATTGGCGACGAGGTAAAGCAAGCTGCAAAAAACTTGAAACCCGGTGAAATTCTTCTCCTTGAGAATACACGTTTTCATCCTGAAGAAAAGAAAAATGACCCTGAATTTGCAAAGGAACTTGCTTCTATTGCAGATGTTTTTGTCAATGATGCTTTTGGAACAGCACATCGGGCACATGCTTCTAATGTAGGTGTGGCAGAATACCTTCCCTCCGTTGTAGGATTTCTTATTGAAAAGGAAATTGAGTTTTTGGATAAAGCTCTCCTTAATCCGGAAAAGCCCTACACTGCAATACTCGGCGGCGTAAAGGTATCAGATAAAATTGATCTGATCGAACAACTTCTGGAAAAAGCGGATTCCATTCTCGTTGGTGGTGCAATGATGTACACGTTTCTGAGGGCACAAGGATATTCAACAGGCAAGTCACTTGTCGAAGAAGATAAAATACCGGCAGCTTTAGAAATTATGGAAAAAGCAAAAGAAAAGGGTGTGAATCTTTATCTTCCCGAAGATACAGTTGTCGCCAAAGAGATCAAAGAAGGTGCTGAATTTCATTCTGTGCCCGTCGATGCAATTCCCAATGATATGATCGGACTCGATATCGGAATACTGACTGTGAGAAAATATACTGAGATCATTAAACCGTCAAAAACAGTAATTTGGAATGGTCCAATGGGTATGTTTGAAATAGGGAGTTTTTCTCATGGCACAAAGGGTATTGCAAGAGCAGTTGCAGCATGTTCCGGGATAACCATAATCGGCGGTGGGGACTCTGCAGCAGCAATCGAAAAATTTGGTTTTGCTGATAAAGTTTCTCACATTTCAACAGGTGGTGGAGCTTCGCTGGAATATCTGTCAGGTAAAAAATTACCGGGTATTTCAGTTATTCCCGATAAATAAAAAAGGACACTTTTCAGTGCCCTTTAAAACTTGGTTTTCTGCTCACTCAATATTATTCGCCAGTTGGATAGTATAGAGTATTATGAAACTAATTCTTCGTTTTTCTTTTTATCATCTCCATCAAGGCAAATCCTGCTAAGCATCCGATAAGATAATGGGGAAAATCACTCCACGTAAAGGAATTGCCAATTACTGTTCTGATTATAAAATTGTCTCTCAAAATTTCAAGAAATTCCGGTTTCCAAAGCTGAGTAAATTCTAATGCACATGTGATGAGAAATACTGCTGTTGCTATTAATACAGGTTTTAATTTTGTAAATATCAGGAATATGAGAAGGCACCAGAATATTTCATAAAATACTCCACATAGAGAATTGTTTGCCCACGCAGCACCGCTTCCATTATAGAATTTTGTAAAAAATCCAAGTGGAGTAATAATGAGGAGTGCTATGAGCGTAAAGAGTGTTCTTCTATTCAAAAACTCATCCCTTAATCCCTTCTCTTCGCAAGAGAATGGAAATTCGTTTTCATGAAATATACCATTAATATTATTGTAGTAATAAAGAAAATTCAGTTTCAGATGATAAACTGATTTCCAATCTCTTAATTACTTGTGACATCGACCCCATTACTTCTTCGTTGCTAAATCTAATAACCTTCATTCCCAGTTGATTAATTATCTCTGTTCTTAATTTATCATGATCCTTTTTAGTTTCATGTATTCCACCGTCAATTTCAACGACTAATTTGCTTTCATTACAATAAAAATCAGCTCAAAATATTTCGTCTTATTAAAATAATGGGATTGTTAACTTAACTGTGCATGGAAAGGAAAATAAAGTTGACTGATAAAGGAAGTTAAAAGAAATTATACTCATGAGTTTAAAGAAAAAAGGTGTGAAGCATATGGTGGTTTAACGTTAAAATAAGCTGCTGAAGGGTTACAAGAGATAAAGCTAACTTTTTTGAATAACTTATTACGAAGCATTGAATTTGAAAATTACGCTTGCGTCCTTCAGTCAGCTTGATTTTTTTGTTAACCGCTTAACATACAATTATATTTCAATAGAAAAATTTGAACTATATATTTTCCATTTTTGATTATACCAATTAGATATTCGTTCATCCCAAATTTCATTCATACTTTCATTATCATATAGCTCTGTAAAGGACAGTTTATCATAAACAGACTTGGTTATATAAATATTATATTTCTTTTCACGAATATCACTTAACTTTGCTGCAAAATTAGGTGCTTTACCTACCCAAGTAATTTCGTTTGAACCTTTTAGTCCGACACGAACAGCTAATATATCGCTTGTGTCGATTCCAACTACATGATTTATGTCAAAAGCACTTTCATTAAAACTTTGGAAATGAGAATTTAATTTAGGTCTCAATATCTCATCAATAGCATAATTTAACTTAAAAGCACTTCGTATAGCATTACATTCCTTATTGTTACCCATAAAAATTCCCATGACTCTATCACCATCAAAACTGGTAATCTTCCCTTTATTTGATGTAATTATTTGAGACGCACAAAATAGAAATGCTTTTATTATTTTTGAGGCTGTCCTTTGTTGAAATTCTTTTGCTAATATTGATGATTGAATTAAATCTGCATAGAAGATAGTAGCATTAATTTTAATACCACCACCATACAGAGCAAGACTCTCAACATTAGGAACTTTTATTCCTTTTCTGATATTCCATTTTTGCTTTAAAATTAGATTTACTCTAAAATTTAGTAGTTTAAGTAGAGACATTAAACTTTATTCCTAAATAATAAATACACGGCAATAATCCAAGGTATGATACTTAAAAAAAGAGAAATGAAAGAAGATTTTAAAAATTTAAACTTTTCTGTCGCTATTAAAGCATTAATATGACATTGTTGAGCTAAATCGTTTTCATAATCTTCATCATTAATATTTTTAATTTTATTTAGATAATCAGTTTCATCCATACTTGAGATTCCATCAAAAAAAATAATTGAATCTTTAGTGCCTTTTGTTCTTGGAAAAGAAGTCAAAAAAAGCATTATTAAACTATAAATTAATGGTATACATGAAAGTACCACAAATATTGCAAGAGGAATTGTCCAAATTCTTACTTTTGAGGATAAGGTTGCTAATATTCCTAACATAGAAGTATTAATAACTATTACAGGTGGAATTTTAGAATCAACTCCTGCAATCCAATATAAAAGTCGTTTTAAACTTTTTTCCAAAATTTCTATTCTATTATTCATATCCATATTGATACTCTTAATTTTTTACACGGCTAACGGATAAGCTCACCTGCTGAAACGCCAAAGGCAGATTCTCCGGACTGTCGGTGAAGCGGTGGTTAAATACACAAAATAATCAATATTTTGATATCTCATTCTCTATCTTATTAATCATTTTATTTATGATATCGTCCACTTCATTGCCCATTTCTAAAAGCCTGGGGCCAATAGACACTTGATGATTTATTATTTCACCGTTAAAAGTTTTAATTTTTTGGGTAAATGACTTATATAAGTTACGTATTTCCACTGGTAGATATAATTCATTTTCTACTATTGTATCATTTATTTCTTTCCATTCATCAAAATTAGCTAAAGTTTTTGAATTTATAAGGTCGGAGTCACCGGGATTCTTTGCATCTTGCCACATTGCTATTTTTAGTAGAATCCTAAATGAAATTGTTGATAACCGAGTGAATAAAGTTCGTAATCGAATTAAGCGCTCCTTTTGCTCTTTTTTCTCTGTTTGTTTGGATTTCCACAGGTTTGTTAAAATCTCGTTCAATGAAGATTTGAAGAAAAGTAATGTTCCTAATAATACATTGACCAACAGACTGATTATTAAGAAAGTTGAATCCATTTTTTCTTCCTTTTAAGTGTACATAACGGAAAAACTCATATGTCATGCCTTAGGCAGATCCTACTTTGGAGGGCAAAACGCAAAATGGAAATAATCTACAAATTCTCCAAATAAACTTTTTAATGCTATTTCAACTAAAAAATTCAAAACACGCCAGCGTTTCTGCCAGTTGAAGTGGGGTTAGGTTCTTTTTGCATTTATGATTTCTTTCTCGTAGATTTTTTTATAATTTTACCTTGTGAATCCATTATACCAACAGTGGTATTTTTTGTCAATTCCAAAGCTTTTTGAACTGCCTCTTGGTTAGTACATGCAATGTAAACCGGTTTTCTAAAACCTTTAAGCTGTCGTATACCATCTTTTACTGTCTCAGGGGTTTCAACTTCTACTGCTAATTGAGATGGATTTATATCAACGCCTTCTTGATCATTATATTCAGTATTAAATTTTTTTGCAATTCTATTAGCAGTTATTTTATGAGATCTACTTTCTGGCATATAGCCTCCATTTTTATTGGTTATTTTGCTTTAATGTTTACAATAAATGGGGTTAAAAGTTCAATTTGCGTTTCTAAACTTTTTCCTAATAATTTATTTTTTCTATTTATTATTTCACTTTCATCAGGTAACATTGAAATTAGATTTAATAAGTAATCACTTTTAATGGCAAAATTTACATTTTGAGGAATTATATCAGCATTTTCATAAAAGAATTTTGCATTAAGTGATGAAAAGACAATTCCAATAAGTTCACCATTTCTATTAAATAAAGGTCCCCCACTATTACCAGGCTGTATTGGATTACTAATTTGAAATACTCTCGGGTCATCTTGAATACCATAAAGAGAATTTATTGTTCCAGTAGATAATTTAGCTGATTTACCAAGAATCTCTCCTAAGGGAAATCCAAGAGTAAACACCTCTTGTCCAAGTCTAACTTTTGAAGAATGAGATATTGTAAACGGTATAGAAATAGAAAAAATATCAGAAAAGATGAAATCGCTTAGCTGTAAAATTGCTATATCATTATTTTTATCTTTTAATGCAACTATAGCATTGAAAGTTTTATTTAAAGTTGGTAAAAATACATTAATTATAGACTTATCTTCAATAACATGATAATTTGTAACAACTAAACCAGATTCAGAAACCAAAAATCCACTTCCAATATAAAGTTGCATTTCTGATGAAACCTTAAATGGGAAAGGTTCTTTCTTATATACATCATTATATGTGGATGACGTACTTACCTTGTTTTTATAATTAAATCCCAATTCATGAATTCCATTTAATGTGTTTTCATCTAATAATTTATAACTAATCCAACTTTGTTTATTGGCAATCTCTGACAAAGCATTTAACCTTTCAAATTCATATGAGTTTTTCTGTAATAATGAAGGATAAAAATATCCATTAATTTCCCCAAAATTTACCTGCCTTTTTAAAGATTCAAAATCAATTTTAATGAATCTATCACTATTCTTTTTATCTCTTAAGATTGCAATTTTAGATTCATTTCTATATATGAATTTGTTTTCACTTGGTGCTTCATATATTGATTTAGTTTTAGAAGTGCAGGTCCAACTTACAACCCAAATTCCTTCTATCGGATCGAGCTCCTCCCTATTGTCTGAATAATACTGTATTACTTGTTTTTTTGTCATATTTATTTTGGGGGGTTTCCAATTATCTATTTTTTTTGATAATTGTATTGCTTGTTCTACTTGTGTATTTTGATAACACCCCCCAATTATAAAAACAGTTAAAAATAACAAACTTATATAAAATAAATACTTATTGCTTTTCATAAAATTCTCCATTATAGTAAGTATGAAAAGAACCTAACGTATATTATACTGAACCATACAGTATATAAAACACTTTTTTCGATAGAAAAAACTTAACAAATTCATCTTAAATAATAATCTCTTTTAAAAAAAAAGCTTTTTAACAAGCACTTACGAATGTTAGTTCGGTATTTTTCTTGTCAAATAAAAAATAAAAAACTTGCGAAAAAAATAAACTTTTCAATATAACCTCATCTCGCAGTATATAAAAAATAATAAATATACTTGCAGTATATTACACATAAAAAAGGATGAAAGAAATGCTTTACCCGGGCGTAGCCTTGCCATAGACTGTGGTGAGGTCTATTCTTTAATCTCCAGTCCCAGATCATCTAACAAGGAACTATCTATTACCGAAGGAGACTCACTCATAAGGTCAACTGCTTTGAGAGTTTTGGGGAATGCTATTACATCCCGGATAGACTCAGCAGCAGTCATGATCATAACAATTCTGTCTATTCCTGGAGCAATTCCGCCATGAGGAGGGGTGCCGTAATCAAATGCTTTCAGGAAGAAACCAAAACGTTGCTCGAGCTCTTCACCCTTGATTCCGATTATCTCGAAGATCTTTCTTTGAATATCAGGTCTGTGGCAACGAATACTGCCTGATGACAATTCCAGCCCATTGCATACAAGGTCATAAAGCTGCCCAATAATGTCGCCATATTTTTCAGGATCATCAAGATATGGAATGTGTTCGTCCTTTGGCATTGTGAACATATGATGTGCTGTTTCCCATCTCTCTTCTTTATCATTCCATTCAAAAAGAGGGAAATCGGTTACCCAGAGAAAATTAAATTCGGAATTATCTATGAGCCCGAGCTCCTTTGCAAGATGATTTCTTAGTTCACCAAGAACTTTACAAACGATCTTCTCTCTATCGGCAACAAAAAGGATGAGATCACCCTCCTCTGCTTCCATGCGCTCCATGATCTGCTGTTTTAGCTCATCTGAAAAAAACTTATCAATGTTTGAGTGTAAGGTTCCGCCTTTGACCTTCATGCGCGCCAATCCTTTGCCTCCAAGGTGTTTTGCAATATCCTCAAGTTTATCAATCTCTTTTCTTGTATATTCTCCACAGCCCTTTGCATTGAGTGCACGAATGCATCCGCCCTTTTCTGCCACTGACGAAAATACACGGAATTCAGCATTTCTCACAATATCTGTTACATCCTGAATTTCCAATCCAAAGCGGAGATCGGGCTTGTCTGACCCGAAACGACTCATTGCTTCATGATAAGAAAGTCTTGGGAAAGGGATTGGTAATTCAACATCCAGTATCTTCTTGAAAATTCTGTAGAACAACTCCTCTATCACCTCAAATATATCTTCCTGAGATACAAAGCTCATTTCAAGATCAAGTTGTGTGAATTCCGGCTGTCTATCCGCACGAAGATCTTCATCACGGAAGCAGTGGGCGATCTGGAAGTATTTATCAAATCCTCCGATCATCAGAAGCTGTTTGTAAATTTGCGGGGACTGTGGAAGCGCGTAAAATTTTCCTTTGTATTCTCTGCTGGGAACGAGATAATCACGAGCACCTTCAGGTGTACTTCGCACAAGTAAAGGAGTTTCTATCTCATAAAAATCATGTTCCGTAAGAAATTTCCTCATTTCATAAATCATAGAATGACGGAGTAATATCTTATGTTGCAACTCCTGTCGCCTCAGGTCGAGGTAACGATATTTCAATCGCAAATCCTCATCGGCGACAACTTTTTCATTTATTTGTATAGGTAATTCTTTTGATGAATTCAGTATTTTCAAATCCTTTGCAATCACTTCGATCTGACCTGTTTTCAAATCGGGATTGATCATATTCTGAGGACGAACAGACACAGTCCCTTTAACTGCGATCACATATTCAAGTCGAAGATTGTGGGCTTTTGTCAAAAGCTGGGTCCCATTCATAGGATTGAATACAACCTGTACAATGCCCTTCACATCTCTCAGGTCAATAAAAATGAGATTTCCCATATCACGTCGATTATGAACCCACCCCATGATCACTACATCTTGTCCCTCGGATTCAATATTCAGACCACCTGTATATTCAGTTCTTTTCCAGTTCTCTAATAAGTCAAACATGTTACTCCATCAAATTTAATTTATAATAAGAATTGAACCACTCATAGAATTTCTTCAGTCCATTTTTTATATTTGTTTTTGGCTTATAATTAAGCATTTTTTGTGCCTTTGAAATATCCGCATAGGTTCTTTGTACATCACCTTTGGGTAGCGGCTGCTTATCGGTAAGCACCTCGTATTCAATATTTTCCGAAATTTCTTTTACAAGCTCCTCAAGTGTTACGGGCTCATTATTGCCCAGATTGATGATCTCAAATACACCTTTATTTTTCTTGAGCCATGCAAATGCTTTCATAATACCGTCAATTATATCATCAATGTATGTATAATCTCTTGAGGTAGCACCGTCGCCATAAAAGGGTATCGACTTCTTATGTATGATATACTGAGAAAATTTATGGATCGCAAGATCCGGGCGCTGGCGAGGACCGTACACTGTAAAAAATCTCAAACAAACAATGTCCATATCATAGAGATAATGATATGTATGACAGAAAAGCTCACCTGCTTTTTTGGTCGCAGCATAGGGGGAGATCGGGTTGTCAACGGGATCATCTTCTGAGAAAGGTATCTTCTCATTATTTCCATACACTGAGGAGGAAGATGCAAAAATAAACTTCTTAATACTATGATCTTTACAACATTCAAGCAGATTCTGAGTTCCTTCAATATTCACTTTTTGATAATATGGTGCATTTTCTATCGAGGGACGCACTCCAGCCATTGCTGCGAGATGGATCACACTTTCGATATCATATTCGCTGAAAAGTATCTGTAACAGGGCAGGATCAGTGATATCTCCTCGAATAAAGGTAAAATTCTTTTTTGCGTGTGGTCGTTTATTAATCAGTTTTAGATTGTGATGCTTTAACGCAATATCATAAAAATCACTGATATTATCAAGCCCGATAACGATTTCTCCCTTATCAAGCAATTGCTCCACGAGATGGGAACCAATAAATCCCGCCACACCGGTTACAAGTATCATTATGCTACCCCCCCCTCATGTATTTTTTATGAAGCTTACGACTTCTTCTTTTTTAATCTCTGATTGAGCTTTCTTTTGGATATCTTTTACCACATACATACCAGACTTCAGCTCATTATCGCCGATCAATATAGCGAAAGACACATTGTTTTTGTCACAACACTTTAGATTACTTCCAACAGATGAACTCTCATCTGCTATTATTGCAGAAATATCTGCCTTATGGAATTCCTGCATCATCTCAATAGATGCCTGAAGAGCAGCAGCTCCGATAGGAATAACAAACACTTTCAGATTATTCTCTTCTGGGAATGAAAAACCTGATTTCTCCAGAGAAAGGATTATTCTTTCTAATCCCATTGAGAGTCCTACTGCCGGTGTTTGCTTTCCACCAAGGTATTCGATCAACCCGTCATACCTTCCGCCACCACCAAGTGCGTCCTGAGCTCCGAGATAATTGACCTTGTATTCAAATGCGGTTTTTGTGTAATAATCTAGTCCTCGAACAATTTCAGGATTAACAGTAAAAGGCACCTTCATCATTTCCAAATTATTCTTTACGCTATCGAAATGTATGGAACACTCCTCGCAAAGATTATCCAGCATGCGTGGAGCATTATTTATAAGCTGTTGGCAGATCTTGTTCTTGCAATCAAAGACTCTAAGAGGATTTTGCTCCATTCTGCGACGGCAGTCTGTACAATATTTATCTTTATCTCTATACAAGAATTCTTTCAGTAATATATTATATTGTTCCCTGCATTCTGGGCAGCCCACACTGTTGATCTCAAGAGATACATCCGGCACTTTTGCTTCTTGAAGTATCTGCCAGCCGATGGCAATAATTTCTGCATCAGCAATCGGTTTGGATGATCCTATGCACTCAATACCGAATTGACAGAACTGTCTGTATCGCCCTTTTTGAGGCCTTGAATATCTGAACATCGGACCTTCATACCAGAGCCGTAAAGGTTCTTTTTTTGACGATTGAAGATTGTGTTCTGCAACCATTCTCGCTATCGAAGCAGTACCTTCAGGACGAAGTGCGAGTTGACGTCCTTTCTTATCTTTAAAAGTGTACATCTCTTTTTCGACAATATCTGTGTCTTCACCAACACTTCGCTGAAAAAGATCGAGCTGTTCAAAAATCGGGACACGAACTTCAGAGTAATTATATAATGAGGTAAACTTACGTATAATGTTTTCTATATAATGCCATTTCTTGATATCTTCCGGCAAAATATCATAGGTTCCGCGTGGTGCCTGGTATTTCATAAGCTATTGTAAAACTACTATTTATTTTTTTCTTTCAGGAACATAATATCGTGGTTTTCTGTATAAGATGCGGAATATAATTATTGCAATTGAAATTCCTATCATGTCAGCCAGAAAATCAAATTTATCCATAGAACGACCGGATATAAAACTTTGATGTACTTCATCAAATACACCCAGTATACCACCGAAAAGGAGCACTGCGACAAATGCACCCAATAGTTTATTGATCCTGTCTTCCTGCTTCAGCATCAGGAGAAATAGAGTTGCCCATATCCCATATTCGATCAAATGAACAATCTTATCTGAATATTTGGGAAAAAGGTCCGGTGCCTGAAAATCCGGCAAAGAGGACAATGTCAGCATAAGAATTGTCCATATAATAAGTGCTATTCTGAATCCCATTTTCATATTTTGATAAAAAGAAGCGGTTTATTAATGTGTCAAGTTTTGAAAAAAATTGTGTTTTAAAAACTACTGCGTGTAAATATTATCCAGATACAAATATATACTGAAGGGAAATAGTTTATATTTTGCTTTTAACAATATGTGCGGTGCTTCTTTGCTGACCCAGTAATAGGTCGTCCCATTATTTTTGAAAATATTATTAGTAAGAATATCGGTTTTCGAATCAATCTTGGAATCGTACTTAATCTCGGATTTGATCTCGTACTCAAAGCACTCATATTTTTTCTTCTGGAAGCTGAGAGTCACTGTTTTTGACTTTTCTGCATTTAGCTGCCAGATACGATAATTGCCATAACAGGTATAGTACTTTTGCTCCGGCACATCAGAAAGTAGTGAAAAGCTCATGCTTACAATGTCATGAATTGGGTTATCATATCGAACTGTATCGACTTCACTACTTAAAATATTTCGAACAACAATACTACCTTCTTTTTGATTGAAGAGAATAATTTTTTTTTCTTTCACATTTTGCTGGTAAATCGTTTTCCAAAAATAGTAAGGTAGAAAAGCAGTATTGCACGAACTCACATAAGTATTCTCTATAGGAAAAAGTGCTGATACAAGTCCTTTTGAGGTGCTTTCAAGGGTTATGGTCTGTAATGAATCTGTGCTATTTAATGTGATCTTTACGAATGCAACCGGAAGTCCTGCATAATGAACGCTGTATTCATAGATCGTTTCTTCTGCAAAGCACATCAGGGGTAGGATCAGAGCAAATAAAATCAGCGAGAATTTATTCTTCACGATGTGGTTGCAGTATATTCAGGCGTACGTTCGTGATTCGCTGTCCATCAATGGATTCTATAGTAAACTTGTATTTATCCTTAAAAATGACAGTTTCACCTTTTTGAGGTATCTTGTCAAAAAGCTGATACAGGAAACCTGAAAAACTATCAAACTGATCCTCAACTTCCAGATCGAACTTCTTACAAACATCGTCAATATCGATCGAGCAATCAATAATATATTCGTTCTTTGTAATGGGCTTGATCTCTATCTTCTCAACATCTGTTTCATCAAGAATTTCACCAACGATCTCTTCCAGCACATCCTCCAGTGTAACCAGTCCGGTTGTGCCGCCATACTCATCCACGACAACTGCCATGTGAATCTTATTTTTTCTGAAATAGTTTAGAATAAAACTCAGTTTCATATTTTCCGGAATGAAGTAGCATGTTCGCATAAGATCTTTTATACGCATCTGAGAACCGAGGTTCAGTATGATATCCTTGCTGTACACCATGCCGAGGATGTTATCAATTGTTCCACGATATATCGGAATACGGGAAAAACCGCTTTCTTTAATCACATGAATTAGATTTTCAATGCCATCTTCTATTTCAACTGCGGTAATATCAATTCTTGGAGTGAGTATCTCTTTTACTTTTGTATCTGAAAACTCGAAGGCGCTATTCAACATTTCACGCTCTTCTTTATGAATATCAACCAGATCGGGAGCATCGTCATAGACAATACTTTTTATATCATCGGAAGTGATTTTAATATTTGAGTCCATCAAACCGTGATCAGTGCCCTTAGTGAAAATATTTGTGAAAAGTTCTAATATTTTAACAATCGGAAAGAGAATGATCTTAAAAAATCCGATAGGTAGGGCGATCAAAGTCGAATATTTTTCGGCATATTGTATAGCAAAGACTTTGGGAATGACTTCACCGAAAATGAGTATGATCATTGTTGCAAGAATAATTTCTATTGCTAGCGCTAGAGCTGCAGAAAAACCCGGTATTGAATGAGTAATGTCAAGTGCCATCATTGCAGCCACAGAAGCAAAGGTAACATTCACAATTGTATTGCCAAGAAGTATTGTGATCAAAAGCTGCTGAGGGTGTTTGAGAAGTTGAGGAACATATCTACTCGACCATTTTTTTGAATTCTCAAGCTTCTTCAGATACATTCTGGAAAGTGAGAATAGGGCTGTTTCCGAGGATGAGAAAAATCCTGAAAGGGCAAGAAATACAACCATTAATATGATCTTAAAAGCCATTATTATTTCTCCAATTCTGAAAATGCAATCAATTCATACACATATTTTTCCGAACACAGAGAGCACAGAAATTTATAATTTAAATCTTTCAATTCCATCTTTCAATTTCTTAAACATGTGAAATAATCCCGACACATCGGGGTTCCTGCACAGCAGGATTTCACGGGGTGAATATTAAAATTAATCAACAACTTATCAATAAAACTGACACCTTTATATTCTACAGGTAAAGTGTGTTCTAAAGAAAATTTTATATTTATAGCGAATTCTCGAGCTAAACATTGCTGATCTGTGGTTTTAATTAATTCTTTCATGTTCAATTTTCCATTTATACCTAAATCTTATTTATTATTAGATAACTCAAGATACTGTTCGGTCAAAGCTTCCATTTTTTCTTGCTGTCCGGGATCTTCATGCTCATATCCAATTAGATGTAGAATTCCATGTACAACAAGCCGTTCAACTTCATCCTGAAATGTTACCTGAAAACTATCTGCCTGTTCCTTAGCTTTTTCTGCTGAGATGTATACATCACCCAAGATTTGCAATTCGCTTGGCAAATATTCAGTATGCACATTAAAAGAAAGCACATCTGTTGGACGGTCACGGTCGAGGAACTTCTTATTGAACTCATGAATTGTAGCATTATCAGTAAAGACAATATTTATAATTGTTTCAGTGGGTAATCCTTCACTCTGAAAAATATACGTTATGAGTTTTTGTATGCGCCGTAGGTCTATCTCGGCGTCAGTTTCATTGATAAGTTGTTGATTACTTTGTTCCATTTATTCCGGATATGCAATACGTTTTTGATAGATGCCAAGTAAAATGGGTATCATACTTTTCTGTAAAGTTTTTAATTCTTTCAGAGAAATTCCACTCTCCGAAAGCTGGTCAGTATCGATCAAACGTTTTACAGTTTTCTTCACTAGATTTTCTATTTCTTCAACGGTCGGTTCTTCCAGAGATTTGGTTGTGGACTCTACGATATCAGCGATCATTACGATAGCGGCTTCTTTGCTTTGAGGTTTGGGTCCGTCATAATAGAAGTTCTTCTCATCGACCTCTTCTTCTTGTTCATGCGCTTCATTCAGGAAAAAGCTGATCTGTGATATGCCGTGATGCTGTTGCATAATATCAATTATTGCTTTGGGTATGTGGTGCTCTCGTGCAAGCTTAACCCCGTCCTCAACATGACGTTTTATTATCTGCGCACTCTGATTCGCAGTTAATTGATTGTGCATACTTTCTTCTTCAGTAGTATTCTCAATGAAGTATTCGGGGTTTTTGGTCTTTCCGATATCGTGATAATAACTTCCTACACGCGATAAAATCGGATTTGCTCCTATCGCTTTAGCAGCAGCTTCTGCGAGATTTCCTACTATGATACAGTGATGATAAGTTCCAGACGCAACCTCTGTGAGTGATTTCAATAACGGATTGCTGAAATCTGCCAGCTCAAGTAAGTGGATATTTGTGATCACCGGTAAACGCTGCTCTATCGGAGCAAGAAGTGTCATACTGCCAACGAGAGAAATTAACACCCCTAAAACTCCCCATTTGATATCATTCAAAACTGTAAGAACCTTAGCGTGCTGTATTGCGCCGAAAATTAAGACAAGAGCAATGAAAAAGATCAGCATATAGAATGCAGAATTATAGAAGTCTCTTCTACTTCTAGGATTCTCAAGAGGAAGCACAGCACTCATGCCAGACAGGAAAATGATCATTGCAGGGATGACTTTCCAGTCCAGCAAACCGGCTATCAGAAAGTAATTAACAAACCCAAAGATCATGGCGGCGGGAACATTTATCAGAAATGCAAGAAGAATGATGGGCAACCCAAATGGAAGAACATAAGCTGACCAGGTAGTGAGATTTGTTATCAGAATTAGTAAAAGTGCAATACATGCTGTAAAAAACAGAAAGGTTCTGAAGAAAGAAACAGTCATAAGGAGTTCAGGATACATGAAATATGACAATATGATGAATAGACAAAGCACAATGAAGATATAGAAAAATTCTGCAATGTGAGAAAGAACCTGTTTTCCTGCCTGTTCTGTAACGATCCTCTTTTGCTCAGCTTGTTCAAGGGCATTAAGTTTCCGTAGCATATCCCCGGTTATTTTCTGATGATCCTGCACGATCAGTTCGTTCTTGAGCACCTCGCCGAGAATCTGAGGAACACTTTCACTGGCTCTTTTCTTCGCCGCATCAGTTGCTTCTCTATCATACAGCACATTGGGCAGCAGTATTGTATTGAGGATTTTCTCAATGATGCTTTTCCACTCGTCAAAACTGAACCTTGGAGTGCGTTGATCAAGAATATAATTGATCGCTGTTTCTCTAGTAAAGAGTTCTATTATAGAAACTACTTCTTCAATATTGCCCTCAATTAGAATGATTTTTTCATTATTGGGTTCGCTTTTGAGGATTCCAACACCAAGAACTTTTTTTACCTGCATAAGTATAAATTCAAAGAGTTGTTCTCGAGCATCTTTGTTTGCAAGAAAATTCAAATCCTGTTCATCGAGATTGTATCCGTTTTGAGTTAAAGTTAATGATCTTTCAGAATTGAGAGAATCCTGAAAAAATGTCTTATCCAATAAACTATAGAAATTATTGATATGAGACTGAACATCAAAAGTGATATCATCTGAAAATTGGTATTTTGGCAAAACACGTTCTTCTGCTTTTGCCTGTTTATCTTTGAGGACTTCAGAATCCTCGTAAATATAAAAATTAAAGGGCGCTACGATAGTCTGATTGGAAATCTGCCCGACATTGAAAGTGGATTTCCTAACAATAACTTTTTCTCTTGTAAAGAAAAAATTAACAAGAAAGATTAATATTGTGGTGATACCGACTGCAATAAATGCCTGCGATATTCGTTTTGTTGGAATATATGTTTTCATGTCTTATTCAATATTTACTCGATAATTTTGATATGTATATTAAATCATCAATTCTTTTGTCAAACAATAAAGGGTAAAGGGTTGAAAGGTTTAGGGTAAAAAGTGAAGAGTAAGAATGGTGACGAGGAGAGAATACGGATAAAAAAAGCCCCTTATTCCGAATAAAGAGATAAGGGGCTTCTAAGAATGTATATTAGTTTCGGGGTATTCTAAGAATCTGGTTTGGATAAATCAAATCAGGATCTTTGATCTGGTCTGTATTTGCCCTGTAAATCTTGGGCCACTGGAAGGGATCATTGTAGATCTCGGGATAGCTTGAAATTGTCCAAAGACATTCACCCCTATAGACTTTCCAGCTTGTAGGAAGTCCACGAGGTATTTTGAAAACCTGATTGGTATAGATCAAGTCGGGATCTTTGATCTGATCTCTATTGGCGCGATAGATGATCCCCCACTTTGCAGGATCATTATAAATGTGCTCATAGCCGGAGATCTTCACTAAATAATCACCTTTGACCACAGTATATTCATCCTCATAGTACTCGCCATAAGGATACATATTTTCCTGGAGCATCTCAATTCTGCTATCTATCTCTGCAAAAAGCTGTTGGAACTGAGGGACTTTTGCCACATCCTCATCCTTCAGCCCTTCATACTGAGCAATGAAATTCTTGATTTCCTGATTGCTCTTATACAGTTCGGAATTCGGAAGTTGATCATAGTAATCAAGCTTGTTCTTGATCTCATTCAATTGACGTTCAAAATCAACAAGTTCACTATGCGAAACAGTTCCGATAGAATTCATGATTCTAGTGTAGATCACATCATATTCCAGATCGAGAAGAGCAATTTCTTCACTCAATGCTACGATTTTCAATTCATTCTCAGTAACTTGCGAACCGGCATTTGCCTGGCGAACCTGCAGCATCATCAGCTCATTTTCCAGAGCTTCCCAGTACTTGAGAGTTTCTTCTTTGGAGAGGTCTTTGTATTCCTCTTCTGTTAGATAGCGGACTTCCGCCTGCAGATAAGTTGATAGGATCATCAATAAAACGAATAGTGCGATATACTTTTTCATGTTACTCCTCCCCTAAAAAACCGTCGTCTTTTAGCTGTTGTTCATAATCTTGAAGATTCTGAAGTTCAACTTTTTTCTGTTGTAATTCCAACTCGAGTGCTTCAATCTCTGCGTTCTGTGCACTAACTTGCGCTTCGAATTGTTCCACTTTGGCACGAAGGTCACCCAGCTCTGCTTGGGAAATAGGCGGAGGTGGCTTATGGCAACAAGCTGAAAGCACAAAAAATGCGATCAACAAAAAAGTTATGATCTTAATTAAATTCTTTCCCATACGTTCTCCTTTCAGAGTATGTTTAGATGTTTCTTATTTTTCAGGTAAGTGTGTGTCAAGTTTTTCTTAAATTGTTTCAAAATTCTATCTTAAATAACCGGAATTTTAGACCGGAAAAAAGATAGTTTTATCCTTCATTTCTATCTGCAATAAAGATAGAATTAGTTTTCAAATTTTATCGTTTCTTTGTTATGTTTAATCCTAATAATGTAATATACTCCAATTAATGCCGGAACAACTGAATTGAAGAAGAATATCAAGAATGTAGCAGTCACCGCAAGTTCAGGACTGATTCCATACTTCGAGAAAACCTCAATTGCAAAGGTTTCGCGAAGCCCAAATCCATTAAATGAAAGTGGAATAATGTGAGAGATATGAATGAGTGGGACGGATATCATAATTTTGAAAAAACTAATATCAACGAAGTTTCTCAAAAGAATAAAATATTGATAAAATGTGATAAGCACAAAAATTATTTGTGCAAGCATTATCTCGGGTGTTCTCTTTAAATAGTTTAATAAGTATGAATGAATATTCTCATTTTTTGTAAAAAAGGAAAAAAGATAAATTATAAAAGGAAGAAAAATCACTGCGATAAAAACTGTTACCTTTATGATCATACTAATATCGCTAAAATAGAAAATCGCTGCAAAAGCTGCAAAAAAGAGATTCTTCCAGGTAAGGAATATTCGTTCCACCCCTATTGAAGCTAATGTAGCTTTCTTTTTGTTATTAACAAAATATATTTTGCCGACGACACCGATACCGCCAGGACCGACAAATCGTAGAGCCAGTCCTACAAAATATGATTTAAGTACCTCATATTTCTTAGGTGTGTAGTCTGAATTCAGTTTGAGATATTTTCCCCAATTATATGCTTGAATAAGGAGTTTAATGACCGTTGAGATAACAATTAATAGAATTACCCATAATTTTATGGTTAGGAAATCAGCAATTAATTGGTCAAATCGAATTTTCTTAAAAATGAAGTATAGGATTACAGCTGTTACTATTATTTTGAGAATAATAATTATGGTTTTGGTTGAGTTTGATAGTTTCATTTAATTTGGATTGTCATCCTTGAGGAAGGAATTTTAATTCCTGACGAAGGATATCCCAAAGGGATTGATTGACGTTTGGGGAGATTCTTCGCTGCGCTCCGCCCAGGCAGGCAAGCTCAGAGTGACAATAAAGTATTATTTCCATGTCCACTTGCTGAACATTCCTAGTAAAGAATAATAAATCAAATAATAAGGATAAATTAGAATATATACAAAGTCAAAGACACAGAATGACTCTCTATGTTTGACCAATCCGCAAATCCAGAATGCTAAAAATGAAACATAGTATATCGACAATCCAAGCCAATCTTTATAAAAAATTACATAAAATGGCAAATAAAGAAAAAATAAGAGAATAAACAATGATACTACTTTGTAAAGCGGAGATGATAAAGAAAATTGACCGTATCGGCGTTTTTGTTGATTTACATAATCTTTCACTTGTGGGTGAGTATAAACTTTGCAATAAGAATTGTATATGATTTTAAACTGGGTATCTTTAATAAGATTAAGTAATAGCTTATCCTCTCCGCATGTGAAATTTTTTATTTTCTCGAAACCATCAACCCGCTCGTAAGCTTTCTTATTAATATAGAGATTCCTCCCATTGTTGCTGAATGGAACCCCAAGGTTGATAGTCGCACAATAGAAATCTGCAGTAATGATCTGTGAAAATCTCCGAAAAGAAGAAACTCCTTTTTCGGGTGAATATCCTACAACCATACCGACATCTTCAGAGATAAATCTATTAAAAGAGTCAATCCAGTTTGTAGGTATTATACAATCAGCATCGGTAAAAAGAAGATTCTCAAATTGTGCTTTTTCAATTCCCTTCTTGAGCGCATATTTCTTACCTTTATATTTTTCACTTTTATTGGCAATATGCACTGCAGTATAATTGGATCTGTTTTCACAGAATTTCTGAATTATTTTAGAGGTATCGTCGGAAGAAGCATCATCAATAATGATCACTTCAAATAATTCTTCCGGATAATCGATATTTTCTAATGAGTGTAGAAGAGTTGGAAGAGCGTGCTCCTCGTTTCTGCAAGGAATAATGAGAGAATAAGAATGTTTAATAGAGTTTTTCTTCTTAAAAGAAATGAATATTGAAAGACTTAATAGAATAAGGAAGAAGGAAAAGATTAAAATTATAGGCATTTACTTGTAAAAAAAATGGGGTGAAGTATCTAGTGATAAGTCAATTGTAAAATGACGTAAATTGAATTTTAACAAAGCTTGAAACCTCATCCCCCTGTGAAATATTCAGCAAGCTGATTTCACGGGGTAAACTAACCTTCTCCTAATTGAGGAGAAGGCAATATAAGGAATGTCAAAATTCAATTACCACTTCCAATCTAAGCTTGACTTGACACTAGTTTATATGAGTTTGTGACTTTATGAATAAGTGACCGAGTGACTTTGAGATTTATAAAAAGTATGATGGATTTACGTTGTCCATTGCTCTGGTTTTCGGCTCATATTTACCAGTTTCCCAAGAACAAAATCATAGCTTTGATTTAATTCATCAAAAACCTGTTTGTCTATATAGCTGCATTCATAGCTATTGATGGTTATTGGGTATTGGGTTTTGTGTATTGGGTATTGGGTTTTAGGTTGCAGGTTTTTAGATCGAAATTTTATTAAATTTACTAATTTTTTTGAAATAATTTCACAACGACTAATTATCTCACTATTTTCTTCTGGAGAAATATATCCAATCTCAAAAGCTATAATTGCTTGAGTTTGAACTTCAGCTGAAGAATCTTTTGCAATATTGAAATAACGAATACTTTGTTTATTAGATCCGCTCTCATCTCCCTCACTTATATTACTGGGAATACTTACAGAAGCTTTTCTGATTTGACTCCTGAGATCATAATCACGAGAAAATTTTCCTGAATCAGTTATCTTATAGATAAAGACAGCCAAATCCATTGCTAATTGCCAAACTTCAAGTTTTCTAAAATCTCCCATTTTATGACTTCCAAAGATTCTTAATTATAAGCCAAATACCCAGCACCTATCACCCAGCACCTATCACCTATCACCCAGCACCAATTTCCCAATATGCCCCTTCCCTACTCCTTTCACTTTACATCCTACTTGTAAGTACTTCTTGATTTTATCATCTACAAGGAAATTGGAACAGTCTATGATAAGAGGTTTTTTTCCAGTCATCTTAACAACCTCATCCGGGTCGAGCTTTAGGTATTCCGAATGCCCAACAGCAAGAATTACTACATCTGCATCTTTTAGCGTATCGGATATTGATTTCTCAATTGGAACATTTTCCATCTCTGCCCAGTACTCCACATAAGGATCGTGTGTTTTCACGATTGCCCAAAACTCGTTTAAAAACTTTATCAAAGTCTCGGATGGTGAGTGTCTCGTGTCTCCCAAATTTTCTAAATAAGAAACACCCAAAACAGCAATTTTAACATCCTTTAATTCAGGATATTCTTCTTTGACAAGATCAATTGTATGTAAGGGCATGGTATCGTTTATATCAACAGAATTTATTGCAATTTTCAGCTTATCATCAATATGAAAAATAGCACCCATTGCCCAATTTGCAAGCACAGGATCCTTCGTGAGACAATATCCGCCTACACCCAAACTTGGACGCAATAGGTTATCATGCGTTCCCTTGCGTTTGCGGATCGCAGCTCGTACTTTATGAATATCAACACCTATTTTCTCGGCACATTTTGCCCATTCAAGTGTGAGGGCAATATTCGTTGCGCGATATGAATTTTCCATAACTTTGGAGAGTTCCGATGCATTTGTGTTATCCAATTCCGTAAGAGGATATTTCTCAGTATCGAGAATATTATTTAAAAACTCACGTGCAACATCTTTGCTCTTTTCGTTCACTCCGGAAAAAACACGCCAGAAATCTCGAATAGAACTCACATATTTAGCGCCGGGCATAACCCGCTCATAAGAATGTGCGATCAAAGGTGGATTTTTTGCAATATCAATTCCACGTTTGGTGAACTCTTCTTCAATAAGTGGCTTCACGACATTTTCACATGTTCCGGGCGGGACAGTTGTTTCTACTAAAATAAGACATTCAGGAGAAATGTGCTTGCCAAGATTCTTCATGCCATCCCGGAAAGCAGAAAGATCACAATAGCCCTGACTTGCATCTCCGAAAGCAGGTTTTGTGGCATCCAACTGAATATCAACTACTGCAATATCTGCAACTTCATAGGCATAATTGAGCCATGTTGCTCTCAATGTTTTCTTTTCAACTACAGTTCTATGAAATATTATCGGCACTTCAGCATCGGAAGAACTGACCGGTGGGATTCCCTGATTGATAACAGGCACTTTCCAAAAGGAACGAAGAGAAGCTCTTTGCTGACCGTGCACAAAATAGAGGGGTTCACCCTTTTCATCAACTGCATCTGCAACGACTGCTGCCATCACGCAGCCGACAAAGCCCATTCCCTGCACAGCTACGATTTTGCGTCCTAACTTTCTTTGCTCATTTGTTATTCTCTTAAGTTTTTCTAATTCTTTTGAAGATTCGGCATCTGTCGGAAGTTGATATTCTTTTCCTTTGGGTGATATAGATATATTTTTCATTTGCTTTCCTCTTTAATAGATTGGATTATTCTTAATATCATCATCTAATTTTATATTCTTTTCTTCACTTTGCTTTCTGCTTTAAGTCTTTATCCTTTTATGTTTAACTTTTAGATTTTAATCTCTTCTCTTCTTGCTTCATATTTCCAGACAAAAACAATCATAATCGCAGCAAAGATTGCCCCAAAAATCCAAAATCCAAAAGCTGCATTCCAACTGAATTTATCAATAAGGTAACCGGTTCCAACACCTGTCAGACTTGCTCCGACATATCCCATTGCATCAATAAATCCTGTTACCGATGAAGCTGCTTTACGTGTAACCAAATCCGCTGGTAAAGCTGCTACAATAAGCACATGGGGTCCAAAAGTTAAAAATCCGATAATTAACAAAATAGATAAACTTATAGCCCAACTTTCAGCTGGAACTAACCTATATAAATAACAGGACACTGCTAATAAAATTAACATAATAAATGCAATAGGAGCTCGACGATGTTTAAAAATGCTGTCTGATGCCCAACCTGCAAAAATTGCTCCGAGTCCACCTGCAACAGGAAATGCAATTGCTTTGTATGCAGCAAGCGAAATAGTTGCTCCTTGCTCTTCAAACATATATGTAGGTGCCCAACTCATAAAACCATATCTGACAATATTTAAACCAAAAAGAGCAAATCCCGCAAACCATACATAGGGATTTAAAATAGTTATCCTTAAAGTCTCCTTAAAACCTATATGATGATCCTTTTTAACTTCATTATTTTCAATTCCCTGTTCCTGATCTTCCAAACTTGGCAAACCTACTTCTTCAGGTGCATTTCTTGCCCTTACATACCAGTGAATTGCAAGCACTATACAAATTACAGCAGGAATCCAGAAGCTGAAACGCCAATTCATATATTTTACAATTGTGCCGGCCAAAAACCATGAAAAAGCCCCACCAAGGATGTAAGCTGTCCCCAACCGTCCTGCGATCTTTCCTCTGCCTTTCCTCGGAAACCAGTTTGCCATAGTTTTTACTGTCGGTCCCCAACCCATAGACTGGAAATATCCGTTAAAGCCCCACAAAATCGCCATTAAAACAATTGCACCGGCACTGAAACCGAAGAGGATGTTTAATACTGCTGAAGCGATCAAACCAAATGTGATTATTCTTCTTGCATTAATTTTATCACCAAGCTGCCCGTTTATAAACTGTCCAACTGCATAAGCAAAGAACAAACAACTTAGCACAACTCCCATATTTGTTTTTGTTAATCCATATTCACCCATTATTTTGGGCATTGCGACGGATATATTTACTCGTAAAAGATAGAAGGAGCCGTAAGTTACCCACATAAGCCAAAACATTTTCTTTTGCCATATTTTAATTTGAGTTGCTGCGTCAGAATTATTTTTCATGTTTTTCGCCATTATCTTTAATATTATTTTTTATATTTGTAGATGATTGTGAAGGAAAATATGGTATTACAATTACTTTTCCACCGATGCTATCCATTACTTCTCTGGCTTCTTCTATAGCTTCATCAGTATGGCTGGAGCTTTCCATTAATATATCAGGTTTGATCTTCTTTACATTCGGAAGTGGTGAATAAGTTTCTTGTGCAACTACCAGATCAACATATTTTATTGCATTTGCAAGATCAAATCTTTCATCAAATGGAAGTATTGGTTTTTGTTTTTTTTCCATTACTGCTTCATCGGTTAAAATTCCTACGATTAATTTTCCATCTTTACCTGCTATCGCCTTGGCATTTTCCATCATTTTAAGATGCCCACGATGTACTATATCTAAAACGTAATATGAATATACTAATTTCATCTATCCACCTGTATTTATTTTTGTTTTTATTTTTCAATTTATTTGTTACCCTCGTGGAATCCCTAATTCGGCGAGATGAAGCCTGTCACGGTGTCTTATCAGGATATATATAACCAACTGTCAGATCACAATGACAATCACCACTCTTTGTTATCCTTGAGAAGGGAATTCTAACTTGTTCCGAAGGATCTCCGACTACCGTCTCAAGAAACTCTTCGACCGATCTCCTCTACGTTACGCCAAAGCAGGCAAGTTTAAAGTGACAATAGCTTTTATAGGGAGATTTAAATATTCAATACTTTCCAATCTGCTGCCTACTTCTTCTCATGCTCCAATACATGAATTTTATCAGCTCTAATAAGAATTTTCGAAATAGTTTTGCCCTCATTATTTTCCCATTGATTGAGTTTGAGATTGCCTTCGACGAGAATCGGACTGCCTTTTTCTGCCTTATCCTCGATCTTCTTTGCCTGGTTGCCCCAAGCTTCTACATCTACAAAGGTGGTTTCTTCCTGCCAGTTTCCATCTTTGTCCATGTATGGGCGATTGTTCGCAATGGTTATCGTGGTAACTTTGATCTTCTTGTCTCCAACTTCCTTGATTTCCGGATCCCGTACGATGTTTCCACCAATGATTACCGTATTTACATTTGGTGTTCTTTTGCTCATTTTGATCCTCCTAATTGTTTAT
>JAUWMT010000052.1 GCA_030613025.1 Candidatus Cloacimonadota bacterium | reverse complement strand
AGTTCCTGCAGAAGAAGTCCAGTCAGTATTTCCGCCTTGAATCGAAGTTTTTCTTACTAAGGTATGATCCAATGTAGCGCTGGCAAATCCTGCCACATCCCATCCTGTGACGGGGTCTTCGGTAGGAATTCCGATCACATCGATAAGTGTCCAGTTAACACCACCGTTAGTCGTCATCTCTATTCCACGGGCATCATTTCCATTGAAGTGCACAACACTAGGATAAGGTAGTATTTCGTCCGCAACACCCTGAAGCTGAGCATCTGCTGCATCGGTGGTGATAACCCAGACATCTCCGTCGGCAAGATTGGAGCCAGCGGGGAATTCGTGCCAATACTGCCAGCCGTTTCCATTTACAGACTGGGTGATTCTATAATTTGCCAAATCAACGGTTACACCGGAGCCATTATAGATTTCAAGAGCTTTATTTTGAGAAGTTCCTTCTATGTACTCAGAGAAGAAAAGGTCATTCGCTATTAAGCTTTGAAAACCATATAATAAACAGATGATTAATACAAAGATACATTTCTTGAAAATTTTCATTCTTTCTCCAATATTTCTTCTTCTTTTGCAGAATTTTCTACAAAAAGATAATATATAATTAACAAGATAACGCCGACAACTATGCAGGAGTCTGCAATGTTGAAGACATACCATCGGTCAATGTGCCATTTGCCGATAGTCAAATTAAAAAAATCAACGTCAAGAAAGTCAGTCACTTGACCAAATATAATTCTATCAATGAGGTTTCCAAATGCACCGCTTAGAATGAGAGTAAAACTGAATCTGGGAATAGAATGTTTGTTCTTTATGAATAAATATATGATAATTATAATAGCAATAATACTTAATAATATAAATATAACATTAGTGAAAGTTCCCAATTGAGGATCAATACCAAAAACAGCGCCGCGGTTCTCTACAAAGGTAAGCCGGAAGAAGTTTCCAAAAACAGGAATTGTGTGCATGTCGATTTTTGCAAATAGATTTCGGATCGCCATTTTTGAGAACTGATCAAGGGCAAGAAAAAGCAAAAACAATAATATATATTTTTTTAAACCGTTTATTTTATCTGTGATTATTATTGATCCTTTCTTCGTTCCGTTTACAGTTGATGCAAAGTTCTGTATAAGGGATCGCTTTTAGGCGTTGAGATAATATTTCATCACCGCAATAGTTGCAGACACCATAAGTTTTATCATGAATTCGTTTGAGTGCGTTATCAATGTTTTTCAGGTTTCGCAATTCGCGATCGAGCATATATGTTTCTTTTTCTCTTTCATCTGAGTCAGTTCCAAGGTCTGCTAAGTGCGTTGCGTATGCGGAGACATTGCCCACTGAATCACGAATATTATTGCTCAAGTTTTCATCAATTCCCTCTATGATCTTCATGACCTTTTTTCGTTCGCCCATAAGTAGGTCTCTGTAAAAATCCAACTGTTCGCGTTCCATATGACACTCCTTACTTATATTTCCTTAAGAAAATTTTGTATGAGCACTTTTAATTTTGTCTGTGCTTTTTTGGCAACCTCTTCGATATTACTCTGAGCATGTGTGTCAGAATGGAAGAGATTAGATAGATTTGTTATTGTTGAGATGCCCAATATTTTGAGCCCGAGATATACACCAACTATGACCTCGTGTACTGTCGAAAGTCCAACCATGTCTCCACCAATAGTTTTGAGCATTCGGCATTCGGCAGTGGTTTCCAGGCTTGGTCCCAAAAGACCGACATACACGCCTTCCTTGAAGAAAATATCTTTCTTCACACATATCTTTTGCATAATCTGTCTGTATTTTTTATGATAAGCGTCATGCATACTGGGAAATCGTGGTCCGAAGTCGGAATCGTTTTCTCCGACAAGAGGATTGGTGCAGGATAAATTTATATGATCCTTTATTATTACAATATCTCCGATTATTAAGTCCTCATCAAGCGAACCGACAGCATTTGTCAAAACGAGCGTCTTGATGCCGAGTTCCTTCATGATGAAAACTGGATAGGTGGTTTCCAATGCGGTGTATCCTTCATAACAATGGAGCCGTCCCTGCATGATTATGATATTTTTTTCATCAAATGTGCCGAACAGCATTTTTCCGTGATGAGAAGGAGCTGTAGAGGTTTTGAAATGTGGTATTTCATGATAGGGGATCTCAAGTTGAATGTCCATTATATATGTCAGCTCATTAAGTCCGGTACCAAGAATGATACCAATATCTGCTTTGGCTTTATATTGCTCACGAATATAATTTACTGATTCAGCGATCAACGAATTAATCTTTTTCATTTGATCCTAGATCAAAGCTTATTTTAGCTTTACTTTTTGGCTCTTTTTTTTCTTTGTCTTCAATCTGAGTTTTGCTCTTTTCTTCTTCTTTCTCTTCAGCCGGAATTTCCTTTTTCTTCTCCGCAACTGGAGGGAGCTCTATTTCTTTTTTGAAATCATGTGTCTTATAGTCTGGTGGAGGAATGATCGGTTTTTCTTTCCGCTTTGCATTTTCCTTATCTTTTTCAAATTCCCTTTCAATGAGTTCGAGCATAGTGTTTATCTGGGATTTAAATGTAAGCAGGAATGATATTTTCTTATCCTTCAAATTCACATAATCGTGCTCGAGGATGCTTAGATAATCCTTTGCTTTTTTGACGCGCTCCCTTGAAGATATTTCAGCATCTTTTATGATATTCTTTGCCTCTCTATCTGCGCTTTTTAAAGTGTCTTCCTTAAGTTTTTCCGCAAGGATAAGAGTGCGTTTAAGCAGATCTTTTTGCTCTTCGATGTTATCGAGTTTATTATCCCGATCTTCGATCTCTTTTTGTTGAGCTTTAATTTTTCTTTCCAATCCTTCGATCTGATCGGCAAGCATTTCAAGAAATGATTCGACTTCATGTTTGCTGTACCCGCTGAGGGTTTTATTGAATTCTTTTCCTCTAATTTCCGAAGCTGATATATTTTGTGGCATGGTCCCTCGCTACATTATTATTAATCTGATTAATAAACTGCGCACTAATTCTAATAGAAGAATTACTACGATTGGTGAGATGTCAAAATTTCGTGTAGGTATGATCCTTTGAACGATCTGACGTGCCGGACCAAGAACCGGCTCTGTAACTTGGATGAGGAACTGAATAAAGGGGTTTGCATAATTAGGATTGAACCACGAAATGAGCACCCGAATGATAATGAGCCAGATGTAGATCATAATAACAGTATCAATAATTCTAATGAGCATCATTTCTTTTCCTTTGGTGGTGAGAAGCATTTTCTGCAGCGTGCTTCGTAGATATCCTTTTCGCCAACGATAATTTCTTCATCTCTATCTATAAGGCGTTGTGTACGGTTTGCAGGATTGCCGCATTGCATACAGATCGCCAGAGTTTTGGTGATGTATTCGGCAGTTGCCAGAAGTTCCGGAATAGGATGAAAGGGCTTCCCTCGATAGTCCTGGTCGAGTCCTGCAACAATGACGCGCTTGCCTTCATCAGCCAGCTTGTGGCATACTTCAACGAGTCCGCCATCAAAGAATTGAGCTTCATCGATTCCTACAACTTCTGTTTCCTTTTTGACCTGCTCGTAAAGCTGCCGTGAGTTATCAACCTGAGTGGAGTTGAGCTTTGATTTGTTATGTGATACAATATATTGATGATGGTAGCGATTGTCTATGGTTGGCTTAAATATCTGGTAGGGGTGTTTTGCGATTTCGACACGTCTCATCCTGCGGATAAGCTCCTCGGTCTTGCCGCTGAACATGCTTCCGCAGATAACTTCGATCCAACCGTTTTGTCCTTTTACAATATTCATACGTTACTCCACGTTTGCGTAATTTGTAAGCATAGTATTTTATGTCAAATTTTATGATGATTGGATTTTTTTTGATAAACAGATACATAATTTTTTTGTAAATTTAGAGGAAAAGTAGGGGCATTTCCCCGAAATGACAGAATAGCACGCCAGTCTTCTTCCGATAAATCGGAATACAACCCGACAAGACAGCCCTTTCTTCTCTTGTTCCCAAAGCTTTAGGACGTTAAATGCGAAGCAAATTTAACTGTCCCCTCTTTGGGAACGCAATGTTTGTTTTACATTACCAAACAGGGGCTTGGTAATGAGTGTGGAACAGTTATTTTTTCAAAACGCTTTAATCGCCAAATTTATAAACATATTTTCTTATTTACGGAAAAATCTCCTCTGACAAGAGGAGTACGGCTTTAGCCGGGAGGTGTGTTATATTAGCACTCTGATCTAAATTTTATCAATATTCTATTGAGATAAGTGTATTATATTTTCATTGGATAAAAACTTATATTGGGGATTAGTTTTATCCCACCAAAAATGATGCTATATTACATAATAACCTAAATTTTTTGACAAAGAAATATGGGTTGAAAATTCTTTCACTCAATCTGTGGGTGATTAGCTCAGTTGGTTAGAGTGCTACGTTGACATCGTAGAGGTCACTGGTTCGATTCCAGTATCACCCACCATTTGAATTTAAGGGGAACAAGATGCTTCATATTTATACCGGCAATGGCAAAGGCAAAACTACTGCTTCTCTGGGTTTAGCAACACGATTTCTGGGTCATCAAAAAAAGGTCTGCATCATCCAATTCATGAAAAATAATATTGAGTACGGTGAGATCACTTTTCTTGAAACTATACCCAATATTGATATTATTCAATTCGGTACTCCTGATTTTGTTGATAAAAAAAATCCAAAAAAGATCGATATTGATGAGGCAGTTATAGGTTTTCAAAAAGCAAAAGAAGTTATCTTCAGTAAAAAATATGATCTGGTCATTCTCGATGAATTGAATGTTGCCCTGGACTTCGAGCTGATCTCACTTGAAGAAGTTCTTCCATTTATTAATGAGCACAAAGATGAGCTTGAGATCGTCATAACAGGAAGATACGCACCTGAGAAATTGCTTGAAATCGCAGATCTGGTTACAGAGATGAAAGAGATAAAACACTATTATCAAAAGGATATTTCTGCGCGCAAGGGAACGGAATATTAAAAAAATATTCAAAGCAATTGACGTAAAAAAATTGTGCTTTTCAAATTACACCATCCTAAAGATTGACTGATAGAGGATGCTGAATCAAATCACGGAGGATTTCAATGGAGCTTTCTGATAATGCTCGAGCAGTGCTGAAAAGAAGATATTTCAAAAAAGACCGGATGGGTGATATTATTGAGGATGAAAAGGCGATGCTCTTGCGCGTGAGCGATAACATTGCAGGTGGTGATAAGGAGAAAGCAAAGCGTTATTTCAAGCTTATGGATAAGTGCTATTTTCTTCCGAATTCGCCCACTCTTATGAATGCCGGCAATGACCTGCAGCAGCTTTCGGCATGTTTTGTACTTCCTATTGAAGACAGCATGGAAAGCATTTTCACTGCGGTAAAGAACGCAGCTCTCATTCATAAAAGCGGCGGCGGAACCGGCTTTTCCTTTTCAAAATTACGTGAACATAATGCTCGAGTAAGATCAACCAGCGGAGTTTCCAGCGGTCCGATCACTTTCATGAAAGTGTTCAATTCGGCAACAGATGCAGTCAAGCAAGGAGGAACAAGACGTGGCGCAAACATGGCGATCCTCAATGTTGACCATCCCGATATCATAGATTTTATCAAAGCTAAAGAGAAGAATACGGAACTTAACAATTTTAATCTCAGTGTCGGGCTAACAGAAGCATTCATGGATGCAGTAAAAAATAATGAGGAGTACGAACTCATTGCACCTCATTCAGGGAAAGTCAAAAAGCGTTATAAAGCGCAGGATGTGTTCGAACTTATTGTTGAAATGGCTCATAAAAATGGCGAGCCGGGAATTGTTTTCATTGATAGACTCGATAGATACAATCCCACACCCAAGGATGGTAAGATCGAAGCAACAAATCCTTGCGGGGAGCAACCATTGCTTGCAAACGAGGCATGTAATCTTGGCTCTATCAACCTTGCAATGATGCTTAAAGACGGCGCAATAAACTGGGATCTTCTCAAAGAAACAGTATATACTGCCACAGATTTTCTGGATGATGTCGTTGACCGTTCGGCATTTCCCTTACCGGAAATCGAGAAACAGGTCAAGAAGAACCGAAAGATCGGATTGGGCATAATGGGCTGGTCGGATCTACTACTTCAGATTGGTATTCCTTATTGCTCGGATGAAGCTGTTGATGTTGGTCGAGAACTGATGGAGTTCATAGATTATTACTCAAAAGAACGCTCTATGCAGCTCGCTGTGGAAAAAGGTTCATTTCCGAATTTTAACGAGAGCATATACAAAAAAGGTACATTTTTCCGAGAAGGTTATAAGCTGAATTGGGATGGGCTTATTGCTGAGATCCGGGAAAAAGGGATCCGCAATGCTACTACAACGACTATCGCTCCCACAGGAACCATCAGCATGATCGCAGATGCTTCAAGCGGTATCGAGCCGATCTTTTCATTAGTATATATAAAGAATGTCATGGACGGCGAGAAGCTGCTCTATGTGAATAAATATTTTGAACAAATTGCAAAAGAGGGTAAATTCTATTCCAAAGAATTAATGGAGAATATCTCGGAAAAGGGCTCTCTTCAAGATATCGATGAAATCCCGGATGAAGTAAAACGCATCTTTGTTACTGCGCATGATATTACACCTGAATGGCACATCCGAATGCAGGCAGCATTTCAGGAATATATCGATAATGCAGTTTCTAAGACTGTCAATTTTCCGAACAGTGCAACCAAAGAGGATATCTATACATCCTACATACTTGCATATCAGCTTGGATGTAAAGGTGTGACGGTCTATCGCGATGGCAGCCGTGATGAGCAGGTGCTTCATGTCGGCAAAAAGATGCGTGAACATGACAAAACAAGAATTGAACCACGTCATCGTCCTGAAACTACAATTGGTGTAACCAAAAAAGTAAATACCGGCTGCGGTCATCTTTATGTGACTATTAATATTGATGAAACTGGACCTTTCGAGGTTTTTACCCAAATGGGAAAAGTAGGTGGCTGCGCTTCTGCACAACTTGAAGCAATTGCCCGTCTGATCTCGCTGGCGCTTCGCTCTAATGTAAAAGTGGAATCCATCGTAAAACAGCTTCGGCTGATCAGATGCCCCGCACCGATGTGGTCAAAAGGTAAAAAGATACATTCCTGTGCTGATGCGATTGCAAATGCGCTTATGGAATTTCTTGAGCAAGACGGGAATGGTTTAAAGAAGACGAGAGAAGCTGCCGGAAAAGACCAGTTAAAGGTTATTTCTGAAAGTCCATCTTTTGATGAAACCTCTCCGGTTGGCTCGATGTGCCCTGAATGTGGCGCAACTCTCGAATTCAAAGAAGGATGTAAAACATGCCCGATCTGCGGCTGGTCGAAATGTAGTTAAAAAAATATCAGGGGAGATACCATGAAAAAAATCGCAATACTGTTCGCTATCATATTGATGAGCACTTCACTCTTTGCGCTCGAACCGCATTTTATGCAGACACCTGCAATTTCACCTGACGGGAATACAGTATGTTTTACCTATATGTCCGATCTCTGGACAGTTCCATTTGAAGGCGGAGAAGCAAAACGGCTGACCGTCTCAAAAGGTAATGACACTAATCCTGTCTTTTCTCCGAACGGGAAAACAATTGCTTTTACCTCCGATCGTGATGGATTCAGGGGAATCTATCTCATTCCTTCGGAGGGTGGTAAAGCGGAATGTTTATCCAAAGAAGGACTCACTGTTGTGGACTGGTTCAAAAACGGGAAAAAACTTCTTGCAACCGGATACGAACTGCCAAACCGTTGGAATTTTATGGAGGTTCCTCTCGATGGTTCTCACCCGACCCTGATCACCGAAATTGGAAGTAGTCTTGCACAGCTTTCGCCGGATAATAAGAAGATCATTTTCAGCAATAGAGGATCTAATACGCGTGAAAGATATATTGGAAGCGTTAACGGGCAGATATGGGAGTATGACATAAAAGATAAATCCTATACCCAACTCACCGATACTGAATATACGGAAAAATATCCTGTATGGTCTTTTGTGAATGACCGAGTTTATTTTGTCGGCGCGGATTTTGTGAAGGATAATCGGGCAGTTTTTCAGATCTATTTTGTTGAAGATATGGATTTTTCCAATCCTCAGAAACTCACGGATTTTGATTACTGGTCAGCAACTCAACTTTGCATCGCACGCCGGAATGATAATATGGTTTTCAAACGCTTCGATGAACTTTGGTCTTATAATGCGAAGTCTGGGAAGTTTAAAAAAATACCGATCGAGATCAAGCAGGATTTTATTGAAAGCTTCGAAGTGACTGAGGAATATATCAATAAAGCATCAAATTTTACGGTTTCTCCGAAGGGTAAAATGGTTGCATTTACTTACAAATTTGACCTCTTTGCAATGCCTGAAAAAGGTGGCGAAGTCAAGCAGCTTACTTTTACTCAAAAGGGTGTTGAATATGTGGCAATTGCCGATGATGATCAAACAATATATTTCACAAGTTTTGATAAATGTAATATGCAATTATACAAACTAAACATAAAAGAACCCGCAAAGGTCGAATACATTTCATGGTTTAAAGATGCTTATGTGAATGAAATATATTATATCGAAGATGTCGGATTGATCGTCCACTATTCTGAGGAAGAAGCAAAAAGGAATATTGCACTGATCGAACCTGAAAAAGATAAAGTGAAACCAATCATAGTTGATCAGGTTGTTAGCTCAAAGTTCACTGTCAGCCCTGATAGCAAATATGCTCTCTATTTAGTACTTACACCCGGCACATGGGGTGCAATACTTTATTTGTATGATTTTGAAACAAAAGAGGAAACTGCGCTTTATCCGTATCAGGGAAACATGCACTCGCCGATCTGGGGTGAGCAGGGCGCCTATGTTTTCTTCAATAGAAATCAGGATATATGCCGAATGGACCTTCATGCCAAAGAGGATTTCTGGGATTATAAGGATTATTGGGAAGATATTTTAAATCCTGAGGAAGACGAAGAAGAGCAGGATAAGGATAAAAATGATAAAGATGAAGATGATGATGCAGACGAAGATGAGGATAAAGAAGAAGCCGATGAAGATGTAGTAATCACGATCGATCTTGAAGATATCCATAGAAGAGTTTCCGCAATCACGTCAAAAAAAGGATATAGTTACATTGTTGCAACCGATAATGACAGCACACTGTACTATGTAAATCGTTCGGAAGATGATGATATCTATTCACTTAGAAAAGTTGATTATGAAGGGAAGAAAGACGAGGAGATCACCACATTTTCCTCTCGTCCCCGTCATATAAAATTCAATAAAGAAAATGAATGTTTTTATTGCATTGAATCCGGGTCTTTGAAAAAAATCACGACCGACGGAACAAAAGAAACACTTGAAAATGAGTTTGAGTATAAATATAATACCCTTGCTTTAAATAAAACAGTTTTTGAACAAGCATGGAAAGCATTTGAAAAAGGTTTTTATGATCCTGATATGCATGACATAGATTGGGATAAAGCATTCAAAAAGTACTATCCTTATTTGGATTATGCATACTCACCTCAAATTATGGATGAGATATATTCTGAAATGTTGGGCGAAGTGAATGCCTCACATACTGAATTTTATGCGAGGAATGACGATCCCATTTCCCATCACGAAATTGCCTATGGCGGATTTGTTCTCGATTATAACGACATTCCCCAAAAGGGGATCAAGTTCAAAAAAATATTCAGAAAATCAAAGCTGAACAAGCCCTATAATATCAAATCCGGTGATGTACTGCTGGAGGTTGATGGAGTAGAGATCATCGAAGATACTCCTATAAGACCCTTGTTTTTTAATAAAATAGATGATAAGATAACTTTGAAAGTTCAAACACCCGACAGCATTGCAACAGTTGAATTCAAAGGACTTACGTGGAGGCAGAATTATATGTTGAACTATGATAATTGGGTAGAAGAGCGCAAGGAGATCGTAAATAAGCTCACAGATAGTAAAATCGGTTATGCGCATATCAGAAATATGGGATGGGATTCTTATGCAGATTTTGTGCAGGATGTTTTTGCAAAAAATTGGGAAAAGGATGCGCTTATTATTGATGTGCGGAACAATCCGGGCGGCTGGATACACGACTGGCTGATCGAACTTCTCACAAAAAAACCCTATGCATTCACAACAAACCGGGTCTTTAATGTTGAAAAGCAACCCTTCCCGGGAAATACCTGGATAAAGCCAACAATTTTACTTATCAATCAAAACTCCTTTTCCGATGCTGAGATATTCCCGAATATCTATAAACATTTTGAGTTGGGAAAAGTTATCGGTATGCCTACAAGCGGATCAGTCATAGGAACCGGACATGTAAGTTTTATGGATGGTTCGAGTATGCGTATGCCGGGCACCGGCTGGTACACAGCAGAAGATATAAATATGGAAGGAACCGGAGCTACACCTGATATTTATCTCGATCAAACATTTGAGGAGAAGATTTCAGATGATGATGTTCAGTTAAAAAAAGCGATTGAGGAACTTAAGAAAGAATTGAAGTAGTTGAATTGATTGAATCAGTTTAACTGGAAAATATAAAATATTACGAGCTATGATTATGAATGGTTGAGTTTTTAAAAATAGATTCCTCATTATTTGTTTAGTGATATATAGTTTCAAATAGAAACTTCTTGACATAAAATGAAACTTTCATAATCAAGTGGTTTATAAAATAAATATTTTTAAGAGGTGATTAATATGTCAATAGCAGTAAAGATTTCTGATGAATTAGCTCAATCTGCAAAAATTAATTCCAATATTTTTAAACGATCTTTAGCTGGACAAATTGAATTCTGGGCAACTATTGGAAAAATAGCAGAAGAAAATGAAGATTTGCCTTTCTCATTTATAAAAGATATTCTTATTGGAAAAAAACAAGCAAAAAATCAGGATTTGACACCTTATGAGTTCAGCAAATAATCGTTCTGAGATTCAAGTTTTACAGACATCATTGTTTGCTCGACAGAAGAAAAAATTGAGAAAAAATCAGATAATAGAACTGGATAAAGCTGTAAAAGAGATTATAACAAATCCTAATATCGGGGAACAAAAAAAGGGAGATTTGATTGACATTTGGGTATATAAATTCAGAGTAGGTAAACACCTGTATCTATTAGCATATAAATGGGATAAAGAATCAGGAATTCTTATTGCTTTGGGTACTCTTGAGAATTTTTATAGAGATTTAAAGCGATATAAAAAATGGAGAATGTAACACAATCGTCCCCGATTGTGAATGCAGATTGTAGAATTAATAAAGTAAAAAGTAAAAATACAAAAAAGAGTGTCATTCCCGATGATCCCCAATTGAATTGGGGAGGGAATCCATATTGTTGGTGAATAATGGAAAACGGAATACGGAGAAAGGGAAGAATATTTTTAAATAGAGGAGATTCGAGTCGTAAGGCACGACGACTCGAAACAAAGGTAATATTTATCATTAATTATTTTAAAAAATTAACATCTTCTAAAGGAAAGTATTAAATAATGTCAAACATAATTAAGAATTATCTTAAAGAAACAAGATTTGTTGTTTCAAAGAAAACTTCTTCAATTTACTCAGAGGAAGAATCAGTAATTTGTGATATTTTAGAGTCAGCTTGGTATATTCTCATGAAATTTAAAGATAAATATGATTCTGATGGAGATAAACCAATTGTAGCCTCGTTTAGTTTATTAACAAAATCAATTAATAGTATATTAGCAAGTTACGAGTTATGTATGGAGGGATATATTATTGAATCAGGTGTCCTTCTTAGACATATTATTGAAGCCATTTGTGTTAGTTATGATATTTATATTAATGAAGATAGGTTCAAAGATTTTTTTTATAATAAAGAAAAATTTAAATCGACAAAAAGTATTAAACCTACAAAAAATTTAATTCCAGAAATCGGAAATATATATGGAATTTTATCAGAATTTAACACTCATATTTCAACATTAAATTGCTTTCCAAATTTTACAAAAGGGAAAGGTGATAAAATTGAGTTTTTTATTGGTGGTGGAATTCCGACAAGTGAGGAAGAATCTGAGGAAATGAAGGGTGAAATCTGTCAGATTTTTTTAGTTGCCATAAGAATTTTACAACTTACAGAATATATTTTCAAAGATTATGTCTCAAAATTTAAAATGTGGGAAAATATCAACAATACATTAGTTACATGTCCTTGTGATAAATATGCATATTGGATTGAAATGATTACCCGGGAATTTCAAACGATTTTAAATTTTGAGAAACATATTGTGGATAGGTAGATTAGAGACATTTTACTTGATTATTAAATCAAGTATATTATCGTCCCAAGTTTTGCATTGGTGCAAGTCCAAGCAAGACTTTGTAAATTGAATGTGTTGTTTAATCTCTTATGTACATAAACTGTCACTGCACATGATATGCATGTTTATGGACACTTGAAATAATTAGGTGTTTAAAAATTAAAGGATAATATTATCATGATTTGGTTAGGTATTTTATTGGTTTTCATTGCTTTTATTCTATTAAGGTTCTTTTTCGGTTGTCCCAGTAAGATCTGGGATGGTATTAATTCAACTACAAGAAACTTATTTTTTTACTCTCAACAGATACTCTATTGGGGTTTGTTAATTGCAGGATTGATATTATGTTTTATTTCGTCAATGAAGACTGGATTTGTAATTTTAGGTTGCTTTCTATTTTATTACAATTTATCAATTAATTCTATGCGTTATAAAAGGATAACATTACTAGGAAATACAATAGCTAAATTATTAGGCAAAATTTTATTAATTTTAGGAGTAGTTTTGTTTTTTACAGTATCTTTAAAGTTTGGATTTTTTATACTTGCAACGATTTTACTTATCTTTTTTATACTAAAACTTTTATTGTGGATAGAAATACAAGTAATGAAAACGAAAGTAGAAAATATAAAATCATAAACCCTTGCTGGCTTAATTCTATAAATTAATCCTAAAAGGAAAAATTGAAATTATGGTTTAGATTACAAATCTGAACTGGCATGAGGGCAAGTTTAAAATATGAATAAATCTTCCATTAAAGGAAGACTTGAAAGGTTATTTGAAGACCCAACTGGCAAGGGTTGGATTAACAATAGAATAGGAAATACTATGTCCTTTGCAGCATATGATGCTACGGATTTAAATAATCAAGAAATGACTGAATTTTCTCAAATATTATTATTATGTTTAAAGAAACTTGCAGGTGTATGGAATCATTTTGATAGATATTGTAGACTTGAAGACAATCTGATAGAAAGGGAGAAGAATAAAGAAATTGATAATATAAATATTTCAGACAAAATTTTTTCTGATGATTTATTTTTAGAATTTGATGAATTTTTAGTACAAATAAAAAGTTCTCTTGATTACTTAGTCAAAATCCCGAAACCAATTGTAGGGAAAAATCATTGGAATTTAAGAACTTTTGGAGATAAAGGTGAAAAGGTATCTAAAGAGTTAAGGAATTTAACTAAAGAATTTAAAGAACTTGCTGAAATAATAATTGAAAAAGTTATCAATAAAAACCAACCTTGGCTTAATCGTGTTATTGAAGCCAGAGATAAATTAAATCACTATTTTGAAGGTTGTATTAGTTTTGAAAGGTTTTCAGTTTATAAACCCAACGAATCTGAAGTCGTATATGTGCCGGCATGGTCACGTAAACAATCTATACGTGATTTTATGAAAATTGTTTGGTGGCATTTAATTTTTTTTGTCGAAGATTTTATTGCATTTTTTCTTACGTTTAGAATGTATCCTTATTATTCGTTTTCAAGAGTCAGTGCAAAAATAGAGACCGATGAATCTCCATGGAAATTGAAAAAGGATATAAATTTATTCATACAATGGGTAACTCAAAATCATAAATAAAGTTTTCAATTTCTTCACCTTTTGTGTAAAAAAAATTTAAGCAATTGTTAAAGTCTGTATCTTGATAACCCAAAAAATATCTTTGATGTAAAATTTAATTATGGAAGAAATGTATATTTATGATTATATTAACAAATTAGTTCTGCTAGAAAAAGTTGCTGGTCATAAAGCAACTTATAAAATATTAGAACCATTTTACATAAACTTAGAAGATAAAATTATTTCAATTCAAAATGCTGCCAAAAAAATTGCTGATTTTATAGGTTTAAATGGTTTTACTTTAATTGTAGCCATTGTTAAATTGAAGGATAGAGTTGCAGGGAATGTAGAATTAGATTATCAAAACCGAGAGGTTTTTATAGAGATTTCTGAAGAAACATTAAAATTTGATGAATCCATTTTAGCAACTTTATCACATGAAATATCACATAAGTACCTATATTTAAATGGTATTTCACTAGGAACAGATATAGTTAAAGAATATGAGAATGAAATATTGACGGATATCACCGCTGTTTTTCTCGGTTTAGGTAAGTTAATGCTTAACGGTTGTGAATGTAAAAATGTTAGAGAAGAGTATGAATTCAATGGTACAAAGAAAATTACAGAAACATTAAAGGTTGGGTATCTTAACCGTGAACAATTAGCTTTTGTTTATCGTTTAGTTTGTGCAATGAGAAAAATATCAGAAAGAGATTTGTTATCGGGCCTTAATCATTCTGCTAAAATTTCTGTCAGAGATTGTGATTATTTTGAGGATGAATATTTTAATTCAAAATTCCATAGCAAATTATATAAATCCCAATTATTGATTAATTTAAAAGAGAGTATTGAACATTTGGGGAAGGAATTAAAATTTGTTAATGACCATTTAAACTTTTTACAGCATAATATAATACAAGATACTATAGGATTTATTAAAAATAAAAATGAACTTGTCAGAAATTGTAAAGAAAATTTAACCTCAATAAAAAATACTCAACCTTACGATCCTTGCCTTTCTTTTCTAAATAATATTAATATCTCAAAAGAAATAAATCAATTAAATAACGCATTAGAAGTAGAGATAAAAAATACTATAATTATGCAGAAAGCTTTAAAAAAAATAACCAAACTGAAACGAAGAAAAAAATAAATCATTTTTTAGAAAGATATATTTTTTATTCAAGCTGTCACGAAATATTTCGTGACACAAATTGGTTAAACCAAAATCATATAATCTATAAATTATCAACAAAAGACAAAACATTCATCAAAAAGATGATATTGATGCGATGAATAGAGGGGATTCGAGTCGTAAGGCACGACGACTCGAAACAAAGGGAGTTTGGGGACTTATCGACTCGTTGTTCCACCGATATGGTTTACCCCGTTGGATTCGCCAATGTTTCGAACTTTGCATCCCTGACTTATCGGGTTTGACGCATTATCTAACGGGGTTGTATTTGTTGAATCGGTTTATCTGGAAAACATAAACTATCACTAACTATGATTATGAATAGTTGAGTTTTATAAATAGATTCTTAATTATTCGTTTAGTATTATATGATGTCAATCAGAAACTCCTTGACTAAAAATGAAACTTTCATGGTCAAGTGGTTTATAAATTTTAATTTGTAAAAGGTAATTAATATGTCAATAGCAGTAAAAATTTCTGATGAGCTAGCTCAATCTGCAAAAATTAATTCCACGATTTTTAAACGATCTTTAGCTGGACAAATTGAATTCTGGGCAAATATTGGAAAAATAACAGAAGAAAATGAAGATTTGCCTTTTTCATTTATAAAGGATATTCTTGTTGGAAAAAGACAAGCAAAAAATCCGGATTTAACACCTTATGAGTTCAGCCAATAATCGTTTATACAAGTTTTACAGACAACATTATTTGCTCGAAATAGTAAATAATCAGATAATTAAAAATGAAATTCAATAAATCGGAGGATACATGAAAAAAGGATGCGTTATCGCAATTATTATCGTTGCTGTTCTGGCAATTCTTGCGGTGTCCGTTTATGCCTACGTCAAAGGAAAATACAACTCCTTTGTACAGGAGCAGTTAGATGTTGAAAATAATTGGGCAGAGGTCGAAAATCAGTTAAAGAGACGCTATGATCTCATTCCAAATCTGGTCGAGACAGTAAAGGGATATGCTTCTCATGAGAAAGAAGTGTTTACGCAGGTAACAGAAGCAAGAGCCAGTGTGGGCAAGGCAGAAACCCGCCAGGAATCGATCACTGCTAATAATCAGCTCACCGGAGCGCTTTCTCGTTTGCTGGTAACCGTTGAGAACTATCCGCAACTGAAAGCCAATGAGAATTTTATTCGGCTGCAGGATGAACTCGCAGGTACTGAAAATCGTATTGCCGTATCCCGAAGACGCTATAATGAAGCGGTCACGATCTTCAATAAGAATATTTCGATCTTCCCGAATAATCTTTTTGCAGGTATGTTCAATTTTGAAAAAGAACCGCTCTACAAGATAGACGAAAGCGAAAAAGAGACTCCGCAAGTAAAATTTGACTAACCATGTCTTTTCACTCATTTATTGAAAAGCATTGGGTAAAGAGAAGCATACTCTCATATCTCTTTTTACCCTTTGCTTTTCTTTTTTCTCTCATCCTGATATGCCGAAGAGCGCTATATAAATTGAGAATATTTCATCAATATAGAGCGAATATTTTTGTGATTTCAGTGGGCAATCTCACAGTCGGTGGTAATGGGAAAACTCCTTTTACAATTCTACTTGCAAAAGCATTGAAAGAAGAAGGATTGAAGGTTGCTGTTTCTCACCGCGGCTACAAAGGGGCTTATGAAAATACGACAAAACTCATTTCTGATGAAGATCATATCTATGAAGATGCACAAAAAGCAGGTGATGAGCCGCTGCTTCTTGCTCGAAACCTGAAAGGAATTCATGTTATTGTAGGAAAGAATAGAAAAAAAGCAATCCAATTCTTGGAAGAAAAAGTGCAGCCGGATGTTGTGATTCTTGATGACTCATTTCAGCATCTCAAGGTGCATCATGATTTTGATTTTCTTCTTTTCAATGGGAAAAATCCAATTGGAAATGGATTCCTTACACCGGCAGGCATGCTCCGCGAACCCAAGAGTGCAATGAAATATGCTGATTGCTTTGTTCTTAATGACATCTCAGAGGAATGCGGCATTCCAAAGATATTCAAGAAATATTCCACGCCAATTTTCTCAACATCCTATCATATTACACACTTTATTCATTATAATGATTTAGAAAAAAGTGAATCTTCAAGTTTTGTTGGAAAGAAAATTTATTTACTGTCCGGCATCGGTAATCCAACTTCATTTGAGAAAAGTATCAAAGATCTCGGTTTGAGTTATATCCATCATTACCAGTTTGCGGACCATCATGAGTTTGCTGTAAATGATATAACTCCTATTGTGGAAAAAGCAAAAAAGCAAAATGTTGAGGCGATCATTACGACTGAAAAAGATCACGTGAAATTGAAGAAGTTGGATATAGACCAAACAATTTTCTATTATGCAAAACTCCAAGTCCTGATCAATGAAATGGATACGTTCAACGGAATTATAAGAACAATAAAGAAAGAAATCGGATCATGAAATTCATAGACACTCATGCCCATCTGCATTTTGATTCCTATAATAAAGACAGGGACGAAGTTATTCGACACGCTTTTAAGAAAGGAACCAAGGCGATCATCAATGTGGGAACCGATGAAGTCACTTCAAAACAGGCGATAGAACTGGCGAAGAAATATAAAAATCTCTATGCAACAGCCGGCTGGCATCCTCATGATGCGACCTGTTATGATGAAGAGAAATTGCGTTCATTGTTAAAAGACAAAGCAGTTGTAGCACTTGGAGAGATTGGGCTTGATTATTATCGGAATCTGAGTCCGAAAGATGTTCAGAAAAGAGTGTTTGAGGCACAGCTTAAGATTGGCATTGAAAAGAAGTTGCCCATTATTGTTCATGACAGAAATGCTCATGAAGATACTTTTGCAATTCTAAAAAAACACAAACCGGAACGTGTTGTTTTTCATTGCTTTTCCGGAGATTATAATTTTGCCCTTGAGGTTCTGCAGCAGGGATGGTATATATCCTTTACGGGTTCGGTAACCTTTGATAAAGGTCATTACTACGGCATTATCCGGGATGTTCCTGATGATCGGTATTTTGTGGAAACAGATGCACCTTTCCTTACTCCATATCCATATCGTGGTAAGAGAAACAGACCGGAATATGTTGAGTACATAATTCAGCACATTGCAGAGATCAAGATGAAAAATCCCAATGAGATCGCCCGACAAACTACAGAGAATGCAGAAAACTTTTTCTCGTTGCATAAAAAACTTGATTAGAATAATGTGAGTAAAATATTTCGAACAAAAATAGAAATGAAATTTAAAAATTAGTGGAGGAAACCATGGCAGTAAAGATCGATAAAGAAAAATGTGTTGCTTGTGGTGTATGCATTGATGTATGTCCTACAGAAGCACTATCTGTCGAAGGCGACTTTGCAGTTTGTGATGCTGATCTATGCGTTGACTGCGGTGCCTGTATTCCTGAATGCCCAACCGAAGCAATTTCTGAATAAGAGAAAAAAACTTTAAATAAAAGCCATTCGTTCAACGCGGATGGCTTCTTGTTTAGTATTATGAAATATATCTTAATTTTCGCAATTATCATTGCTACTGCTAGCTGTGCAGCCACACCCGAGCCACAAATCACAACCGATCTACCCAATAAGGTCAGTCTATATATGAGCCAGATCGATAGTTTAAGGCAGCAGAATTATGACTATCAAATGAAGGTCGATTCCCTTTATGAAGAGATCTCAACACTTAAGGACTCGATCGCCTTTATTGGCAGTACCACACGCATAAAAAAGCATCTTGATTTTCCTGATACACTTTATTACGCAGGGTATGCCTTTGACCTTACGAATGAACGTATCTTTCAAAAATTTCATTACTGGTATCAGGCGGAGATCAAATTTGCCTACAAATATATACCCCACACCGCAAAATATTTTCCTGTCATCGAAGAGATACTCGCAGAATATGAACTTGATGACGATATAAAATATCTTGCAGTTGCTGAGAGTTATCTGAGTCCTCTGGCGCATTCCTCCGCTGGGGCAACCGGATTCTGGCAGTTTATGAAATCTACAGCAAAATATTATGATATTGAGATGAACCAATTCGTTGACCAGCGTAGAGATATTTTTACCTCGACCCGGGCAGCCTGCGAATATCTGAACTGGAGTTTGAAAGCGCTTACAAGTAAGGGAGCGCCGGATATACTTCTTGCGATCTGTGCATTCAACTCGGGTTTGAGCAATATTACAAAAGCAATCACCGAACAGGGTGGTAAGGATTTTTTCAGTTTGATACAGCGAAAAGCAGAAACCGATGACTATGTGTGGCGTACACTTGCTGTGAAGTATATCATAGAAAATGAGAGCAAAATATTCACCAAACCCTTTGAGAAAGAACCGAGTATTTATGAATTCTGCCGAATAGTCCCATTAGTTTTGGAAGGTCATTATAAACTCGATGACTGGGCACAGGCGCAGGGTACTGTTATTCGCGAAGTGTGGGAATTAAATCCCTGGCTGAAAATTTATAAAAGAAATAATTATACACATTCACCAGTGAACGATGTGGTGGTAAGTCCCGGAGAATTTACTGTTCTTGTACCGAAAGGATCAATCCCGAATGTAGGGGGAGTTGCTCGGATAGAGAAGCAGTTTTTAGAAGAGAATAATGGTTATTTCACCGAACATATGGTGAAAAGTGGTGAGAATTTGTGGATCATTGCATCGAGATATAATACGTCCGTGTCTCATCTTACGAGCATTAATGGGCTGGCATCTACAACGATATATCCAGGGCAAAAATTGAACTTGTTTTCCCCCAAAAACAATCCGCAGAAATATTATGAAGTGAAAAAAGGGGATACGCTTTCGTCAATTTCATCAAAGCTGGGAATATCGTCTCAAAAATTGATACAGACAAACAGTCTGAAAGTTAAGCAAAGTAACGGACAGAATATTGTTCTTATCTACCCGGGGCAAAAATTGTATTATTAGTCGCTTAGGATTCCAAACTTACCAGCAAGTTGTCCCGAAAATAAAGATTCTCGCAAAGACGCAAAGACACAAAGAACGCAAAGAAAAAATGAAGAATATTTTTTTGGCTCTTTTGAGTTTTAAGTGGGTTGATATACTTATAATTTGAATACGCCAATGCATATAAATATCCAATATCCAACTAGCCGTCGCTTAGGCTATGGCTCGGCAGGCACGGAATATCCAATATCCATTTATCGAGGCGT
>JAUWMT010000023.1 GCA_030613025.1 Candidatus Cloacimonadota bacterium | reverse complement strand
CTTACTCACTCATCTATCTTTTTCCTTCTTCATTGGATATTCCGTGCCTGCCCCGTGTAATCTTCTTTTTCTTTTATTACACTGTGGTTGGATATTGGATATTATTTTTATTTACCCACTCAATTCTGAAAAGAACCTAATATATGAAACTGATCCGTCCTTGTGGCGGATTTTTTTATTGTAAACCACAAGATAAAAAATTGCACGAATTAGCTATAAAAACTTTTTTCTTGACCCCCTTTGCTTGAATTCATTCTTAAAAAAAAAGCCATGGAGGTCTTTTTATTATGGCAGAAGAATTTGATTTCGAAACCTATTAGTTGAACAAATTTTACAAATCCATAATCGGGCACAGCGATGAGGAAACAGCTCAAAGGGTAATTAAAGGGGCAGAACATCTAACCTCAAAATCTAGTTCTGAAGAAATCATATCCTGGACGCAGCGTGCTTTGGATCGGTTAGAAAGATTTATGGACGATAGTATGGTCGGCAAAATCATGCTTGGGTGTGCGTGCCACTATCCCCAATCAGAGCTTGAAGAATTTAAGCAGCTTTATGCAGAAACAGGGGACAGCGATCTCGTTCATAGTAAATTACAGGAAAAATTTGAAGGTTTTCTTCGAAATGTATTGAAGCTCGACGAGAAAATGATCGCTGAAGTGAAACGTAGAGGATGGGGCGTTGCAGGATTCAAAAAGGGAAATACGGTCATTGCGGCTAAAATTCCAAAAAGCGATTATCTGAAACAATATCTGGATGAAAAGGATCCGGAAAAACGAAGAGAGATATACTGCCACTGCCCAAGAATTCGGGATGCGGTGAAGTTAGGCAAAAGCATTCCTGCGAATTACTGCTATTGCGGCGCTGGGTTTTATAAAAACATTTGGGAAACAATTCTGCAAAAACCGGTTGAAATCGAGGTACAAAAAAGTGTTTTTCTTGGTGATGATGAGTGCGGTTTTAAAATTACTCTTCCGGTAGATTAGTACAATTTTAATCGTAAAATCTGACTGATATTTCGTCGATCTGTTCGTTGTCTTTGAGCACTTTTTCCTGAAATTCAATCGTTGTAAGAAAGCCCTTTGTTCTTCCTGCTCCGAAAACCCCATAAATCATCTTTGAGCCAAGCTCCAGGTTTTTATGATACACTCGGATGATAACACGCCTTTTGATTTCAAAACTCGCTTTATTTTCTACCTCAAAATAAACCTGGCAGTAGGTGGGAGCTTCTGTCTCGATCTTGATCTCCTGTACTTCCAAATATTTATCAAGCTGCTTGTGGCAATACTTTGTTTGAAGAAAACCAAACATTGCTGCTGCAACCAGGAGCACCCAGATGAACATCGGCACCGCCTGCTTTCTTCCTTTTAAGGTTTGTGGCTTTCGTACTCTAAACATATTAATAGAGTAATCTGTTGAGAAATTTCCGGCAAGTTTTTCGAATAAAAAAAACGGCAAGTGGATACACCTGCCGCTAATATCTAAAAGTAACTTTCGTTATCTGCCGGCATTAAAGAACACTTCTATACCGCTGCGAGCTGGCGATCAGAAGCTTGTTTCTATCTGGAATTTTACCTGTCTTGACCTTTCTATCTGTTTTTCTTTCCAAATTTTCTCGGCATATTTTACCTGCAATGAAATATGAGGACCAATATCATATTTCAGGAGAATATATCCGAAAACGCCATCCCCCTTGAACTGTGAGTTGAGCATAATTCCGTCCAGATCGTTCTCGTACATATACAAAATAATATCCCCGGTATGATACTGACAGAAACGTATGTAGTTCTTTAATTTGGGAGTAATGAAGTATTTCACTTCCTGATACAGTAAAATTCCTGCATCATATTTGTCTGTATTTGTATAGTGATGATATGTAAATTCTGTACGGAATTTGAGTTCGATCTTTTCGTTTATCTTTTGCACAAAATCGCATCTGCAGGTGTTTCTCTTTACTTGATAGAGCTTGCTCACATCATCGAAACTGCGCCACCGCTCTGTCTGCTTGTGATGATAGGTCAGGCGTATTCGCGAAGCCGTCCACTTCTGGTCGAACTGCACAAAGGAATCAAAGCCATAGATCGGAAGGTTTCCGTAAGTGCTCTCCTCGGGAAAACGAAAAACATCAAAATAAACATCCAGCCGCGACCGTGCAAACGGGCGATAGGTAATGCCATAATATAATCCCCTCTCGTTATCAAAATTTCCTCCGGCGTGAAATGGATTGCCATGAAAGGTGGGAAAATCTTTTTCATAATCTCGATAAAGAATAATGTTCTCAAACTTGCCTTGCTGCCAGAGTACTCCTGTAACAAACGCCTTCTTCTCATTCGCAAGTGCGCCTTCTCCAAAAAAGGTGATATTTTTGTAGTTCAGATAATAATCTGCACTGTAGAGATTTTGAAACTGTTTTTTGGTCGAGTCACAAAAGGGATGATCATAGAAATCTCTGTATGCAGTTATTCCAAATGTGTTTTGGTCGCCGTAGCTTATGTGTACGCCGTAAAGTTTTTCCCAAATTGCATCCTTCTTATCATTATCTGTATCACTTCGGTGAAAACCTGTAATATCTATGCTTTTAATACACCCATTTTCAACAATTCCATCAAGTGCATAATCAGAATAAAATGGAATGATGTGTATGTTATACAAAGAAAAATCTCCTGCAATTCCGAATAGCGAATATGCCTCGTTGGTCGATGTGTAGGGTTTTATATCCTGATAATGCTTGATTGGCTGGTGGGTTGCATTTCCGCCTTTTGAGAGCGCCAGCTTGGGTGCAAAAAGTATTCCCTGCCCGAAAGACAATCTGTAGTTGCCTGCTGCGAATGTTTTCACAAAACCAATATCTTTCGCATATAATGTAGCACTCCAATAATCAAGCCACTCTTTTTCTCCTTCGTCTTTTTGAGATAGGAAATATAAAGAAAAATTTCGCCAGTTCGCTTGATATTTCTGATAGAATTTCAACGGAGAATCATATTCTGTGTTGTCTTTAAGTTGCAGTCTCTGCCGTGTAATTATTTTAACTGGTGTGGGCAGATGATATGAAATATAGGGTTGGAGCTCCTCGATGATCTCTTCGGAAATACCCGCCTTTTGCAATGCTTTTGGGCTGGTAATACTATGTTTTTTTTGATACCGGAGGATAGCGTCCACATCATGTGGAGAAAGCCACGGAAGCTCAATAAGCTCGTCATAATCTGCCTTGTTTATGTCGAGTTTGTGCTTTTCAAGATATTCAAGATGCTGCTGCAATTCTGTTGAAATATAGGTTTCGTCATCGGAAGAAAAGAGCTTTTCCATCTGTTCTTCAGTGTCTTCTGCGCTAAGCGAATAAAGCACTACAAAAACAAGTAAAACCAGTACGAAAAATTTATTTCCCATATTGAATTGAGATATAATGTGTTGGGTCTAAATATTCATGGGTTTCTATGGCATACTGAATCTTAAAATTTGAAAACTTAAATTCGCATCCAGCGGTGAATTGATTCGGCTCTGTATGAAATCCGCTAAAGAATCCTGCATATTTGAGCGGATAATAAGAAATCCCAACCCGAAAGGAAAAAGGATAGTCAAATTCTTTTACGAAGCCGAAGCCGGCATGCAGGTTTTCCGAAATTGCGCATGAAATAAATGTTCTGTTTTCTTGCGGAAGCGGGTCGTTTTCCAACTCTCCGAAATTCAGATTTAAGTATGATGTTGAGAATGTAAGATTCTTATATTCAGCGCGTATGCCAACATCAACCTGATAAGAATTCTGTGCTTCGAAGGTTTCTGTCTTATTATAAAGATAGCGCAATCCTACTCCCAACCAGTAGTGTGAGAAAATTTGAAGATTTACTGCTGAGATTATGCTCTGCTCCTTGTAGATATCATTTCCAAAATCCTGGTAGCCCAGACCAATAGTCGTCCTTCCAAGTCGATATGAGAGAGCTATATTTTTATAAGAGACACCTTTAAATGAAAAGGGTATTATGTAGGATGTGGTTGCTGAAAATTGCTGCTGTACATTTGCCGGATTAAGGAACAGGCATGAGGCAGAACCGTCAAGCAGGGAAATGCCGGAAAGGGCTGCGATCTTTGCAGAAGGGGCATACTGCAGGAATGCACCTTCTAGCGGAAGGATGATCATACACATACATAAAATCACAAGAAGAGTAAATTTCATAACACGCTCCACTTATATATTTTTTCTTGAAAATAAGTTAATTTGTATGATATTTTTTGTCAATTTTTTTATATTAAAAAAAACCCGCACAAGGCGGGTTAAATATGGTACCAGAGGCCGGACTTGAACCGGCACGGGCAAAAAGCCCGAGGGATTTTAAGTCCCTTGTGTCTACCAATTCCACCACTCCGGCACGCAATAAATTTGGAGGCGACACCCGGATTCGAACCGGGGATAAGGATTTTGCAGACCCCTGCCTTACCACTTGGCTATGTCGCCGGAAAAAATGGAGCGGGAAACGGGATTCGAACCCGCGACATCTACCTTGGCAAGGTAGAGCTCTACCACTGAGCTATTCCCGCAGTAGGAAGTAAAAATTTTAAGCACTGCTACCTGTGTCAAGAATTTTGCACGTCTATTATTATGTATTATAATCCCTTAACTAATTTATGCAATTTTTAATATCTCAGTATCGGCTCTTTCTCAAAATAATAACCTAATATCTTTCCCGCGAGCATTGCAGCAATGTCTGCTCCCGATCCACTCTGCTCCACAAACACGAGCACAACTATCTCGGGGTCATTCATTGGAGCGACAGCAACGAACCAGGCATGGGTATCTCCATAATAATTTTCTGCAGATCCAGTCTTTCCACCGACCATTATATCTTTTACTCGAGCCATACCGCCTGTTCTTCCCTTTGCATTTACCGCTTCGTATAAAGACTGCTTTAAAATGTCGAGCGTGTTCTGAGAAATGGGTAGCCTTAATTGAGGATATTTAAAGGTCTCCATAATCTCATCCCCGATTGCATAATCTACAAAATGTGGTCTGTGTACAATTCCGTTGTTGGCAATGCCGGCATAAAAACACGCTAATGATAATGGTGTGAGAAGCACTTCGCCCTGCCCGATACAAAGATTCAGCAGGTTGCCCCTGGTCCATCCCAATTTTCCATAATTTCTGTCATACCATTCCGAAGTTGGGAAAAAGCCCCTTCTGCTACGAATTTGATTAATAGGAATGCTTTCCAGGAGATTGCAATCCTCAATAAATTTCTTAAAATCATTCAAATCGATCATTTCAGCGATCTTGTAAAAGTAGGTATTGCAGGATTCTCTTAAGGCATCAAGAAGATTCACTTTTCCGTGACCTTTCTTTTTCCAGCAACCGAAAAATCTTCCCCCGTATTCTACTCCCCCCTCGCAATCTACGAGAATTTCGTAGGGTTCAACTAGGTCCTTTTCCAAGGCATAAGCGGCTACAACCAGCTTAAAAACTGAACCCGGCGGGTATGTTGCATTCATCGCTTTGTTCAGCAAAGGATTGTTTTCATCCTCTACTATCTGGTTCCAATAATCCTCATTCATTCCTGTGACAAAATAATTGGGATTATATTCTGGGGTGCTCACCATTGCCACAACTCCGCCGGTTTTGCAATTCATTACAATAGCCACAGCCGATGTGTCTTTAGGTAGCAATCGAGCAATTTTTTCTTGAAGGTTTTTATCGACCGTAAGCACAAAGTCTTTGCCGGGTAGAGATTGCTTTCCCGTATTTTCCTTCATTAGTCCGAGCGGACGACCTGTTGCGTCCACCTGAATGATATCGTATCCCTTTTCTCCTTTGAGCTCTGCCTCATAGCATTTTTCCAAGCCCACTTTCCCAATATAATCCGTCTTAGAATAATCGCTTCCTTTATGCTGCTGGTATTCTGCTGATGACATTTTTCCCACATATCCAATATAATGAGAGTTGAGGTCATAATACCTGATTGCTTCCGGCTTAATAATAATCGCCGGGTATGCTTCGCACTGCTCCTCAAGTATAATCGCAGTTTCCATATCAATTTTATCCCTGACAAGAATCGGTGCAAATTTGAAAAACCTGTGTTTGTAGATGAGCTCGGTAATTTCCTCTGCGGGAACTCCAAGATTTATCGAAACGAAAGCTGCTACGCTGTCGGCATCAGTAATTTCTTTTATATCAATATAAACCGAAAGAGAAGGTATGTTCTCTGTAAGTGGCTGCATATTGCAGTCGTACAAGATGCCACGGCGGGCTGGTTTTTTTATGATACGAAAGTAGTTCTTCTCGGCGATTTCTTTATACTCATTGCCCTTTATAACCTGTGTCTGAAATAAAAAATAGGTGAGAATAATGAAAAGAACCAGTACAAGTATAAGTAGCTGGTCAGCTTTTTTCAGCTTTCTTTTCATTTTTGGGTAAAGCTTAGTTTAAGATGGTCTATCAGGTATAAAAGAAGTATTATTATGAGCGAATACACGGAGTTATATAGAGTAAGAACCATTATCTTTCCAAATGCCAGCGCATCACCTGCATTAAATACTAGGAATATTAATGATGAAAGTAAAAAATAAAATAGGTTTGTGGCAAGAAGCAGCGCAATTCCTACTCCCACCAACTGCCTGCCGAGCAATTTCTTGAGCTTACCGAGTGAAAAGGCAATAATGAGGAAAAGTAGAGACGAAACGCCAAAAGTTGATGGCTGATTTAGATCTATAATAATTCCAAGTAAGAAGGCAAGCACAAAGCCCGAAATATTCTCGCGTGTGATACTGTAATAAATGATCAGGGGTAACAAAAGGTTGGGGGTCGTTTCCCACAATCCAAGGGAAGCTGCAAAGAAATATTGAAAATAGACCGTGAATATGGTAACGAGAATGAGAGTAATCATTGCTTCTCCCAAACAAGGCACAAGGGTGTGAGTTCCATCTGCTGTCCCTGTGGATTATCTCGCATAATTTCTTCAAGAAGCTGAGCATCAACACCTGCAGATCTGCCGATAACCCACGAACCGCCAATGTCGTTAATATCCATGATCGCGGCTTCGTTCCCTGTCATTTCATGGATCTTCTGACATATCTCATCTGTATGAATTGGTCCTTTTATAACCGTTGTGTTATAAGGGGGCACGGGAGAAGTATGAGCTGCATCGACCAGGGCTGCCTGCTTGCCGGCAACGCGGTAAAACACACCATGTATCCCAAATAATTTCCCGATAGCTCCGGCTATAGCTGCTACGATTATTCTTACATGCCCGCACTCGTCTATGGCACATTGCATGCTTGTTTTGGAGCGTAATCCAATGCCATAGGGCACCTTGCCCACGCAGCGCCAGAGAAGTTTTGATAGAAGCCCAATCTTGATCTCGTCTTCCAGAACAGCTCTTCCTTGAGTTATCGCTACCGGGCTTTCGCTCATGATAACAATATCGTTCTTCTTTCGTTTTCCTTCGGTGTATTCCAGAACGATATCTATAATATCATCTTCCGGAGTTAATATTTTCGTTTTTATCGGCTGTCTTAAATAGACTTTCGCGCCGACACTTCGTTCTGTGATACTATTGCTCATATTTCTGTATTATTGCTACTGTCTCGATATTTGCCAGATTTACAAAGGGTTCGATCTCCGCTCTCGTAAAAAACCCTTCGCTGCTTTGTTCGATCTCAATGATCTTTCCAAATGGGAGTTCGGGAGGGTAGATCGAGCTCAATTTTGATGAAACGATCACATCTCCTGTCTTCAAATCGCTTCCAACCTTGATCTTTTCAAAATATATTTTCCCATTTAATTCCGTTTCCACAATGCCGTGTATCCTGCTTCTGCTGTCGATCGCACCAAGTCTGAAATATTTATTCCCGAATGTCTGTACTACTGAATAGTTCGGGTAAACTGCTATTACTTTTCCGACAAGTCCTTTTTCGGATATAACCGGTTGATTGGTCTGTATATTCCTATTCTTCCCTGCGTCAACAATGAGAGTTTCATAATTAAGGAACGATCCTGTTCCAACTACATCTGCTATCAAAAATTCATAGCTGGAAATATCAATATTTTGGACCAGTTCTTCAAATCTCTGCTGTTCTTGAAGCTCTTCTTTAAACATTCTCAGTTCGTTCTGTGCAAGAAAGAGCTCTCTCTGCAAATAATTATTCCTTTGATACACATTTGAGAGATTTTTTATATAGGTTATACTTGATGAAAAGGGTAACAGAATTGTGTTGCCGACAAATTGTGCTTTTTTTATTCTCTCCTCATTGTTTCCAATTATAAAAAAAATTGAGAAAACAAAAAGGATACCGAAAACAATGTTTCTTCTGGTGAACATAAAGACCCGTATAAAATTTGGTCTGCTCTCTTATACCTTTGGTAAAAGGACTTTTTCGTATTCTTCGAGATTATCCAAAATCTTGCCGCACCCCATGACCACGCTGATTAGGGGCTCGTCCACAAGCGTCACAGGAAGATTGATAGTCTCCTGTATCTTTTTATCAAGCCCTTTAAGCAGGCCTGCTCCTCCGGTCAAAACCACACCTCTATCAGCTATATCTGCAGAAAGCTCCGGTGCCGTTTCTTCGAAAAGGCGTTTGACTGCATCTACGATCTTATTCACCGTGTCTGTTAATCCATCCCTGATCTCTTCGGAGGATATTTTCATTGAAACAGGAAATCCTGTGATAAGATCTCTTCCGCGAACTTCCATTGTCAACTCATCTTCAAGTGGACAGGCAGAACCGATCTTAATTTTTATTCGTTCTGCGGTTGCCTCTCCGATGTAGAGGTTGTGTTTCCTCCTGAGATAAGCAACTATTGCTTCATCCATCTCATCGCCGCCGATTCGGATGGAGTTGTGGTCAACAATATGAGACAACGAAATAATTGCGATCTCTGTGGTTCCTCCGCCGATATCTATGATCATATTACCGTAAGGTTCGTGTATCGGCAGTCCGACTCCAATCGCTGAAGCAAGGGGTTCAGAAACAAGATACACTGTTCTTGCTCCAGCATGTTCTGCTGATTCTTTGACTGCTCGCTTCTCCACCTCTGTAATACCTGAGGGCACTGCAACGATCACTCTGGGTCTAATCAAGAACTTTTTCTGCTGAGACTGAAGAATAAGGTGACGCAGCATCGTTTCTGTGATCTCAAAGTTAGCGATCACCCCGTCTTTCATGGGCTTGATCGCTATGATCTCTTCAGGTGTCTTTCCCAGCATCTCTTTTGCTTTGTATCCAATTGCAATGACCTTTTTGGATTCCGTTTCCAGTGCCACCACCGATGGTTCGTTGACCACAACCCCCTGCCCCCTCAGATACACAAGCGTATTCGCTGTACCCAGATCAATCGCTACATCATTTGTTAACCAGTTTAAAATAAAATCCCAAAACATTGATTCTCCTTAAAAAACTTCATGTCGTTTACTTATTAGTTCATAATCTATTATGGTAAATTCTTTATCCAGAATTGAGAAGATAATATTAATATCCTCATTCTCCTCATTTTCTGGAATATTTACAAAATTCTGTTCCCGCAGATCGTTGATATCTACGTTTATCATCAGATAAGCAAGTGGCTGGTTTCCTTCCCCAAACGGTGCAAATATTCTATGTATCTCTCTCAGTTTATTCACTTCGAGCTGGTCTTCACCAAGCACATAATCTATATAGAGCTTCTTTGATTCCCTTTGAAGATTGTGTATTTTTTTATACTGTTCTTCCGCCAGAATTTTCAGTTTATCATGAATTTTCGAATAGTCTTTTGCATGGCAGGTAAATCCTGCTGCTTCCTTATGTCCCCCGTATTGTATGAGATAAGGTTCGATCTTCTTCACGCAGTCCAGCCAGTTAAAGCCGGATGGGGCGCGAGCTTCTGCTGTGAGAACACCATCTTCCCATTTTGTGAGCACCAAGCTCGGTATTCGATAGGTGTCTGTAATGTATGACGTTGCAACTCCAAGATAGTTTGCTGATATGACACCTTTGGGGTCGCAGTACATGAAAAAATGGGGCTCTTCGTTTTTATATTCAGATTCAATAAAATCTTTAACTTTATTGACTTGTTCTTCGTTGTCATGAACTCGCTTTTCTAGAATTGAATAGATTTCCCTGATCTCAGATTCCTTTTGTGAGAGAAGAATTTCTACTCCGAGATGCTTTCCGTCCCCTTCCCTTCCTAATGTAAGCAAAAGAATAAGCTGATGTACTGCTTTCTCTCTTGAAAGTCCGTGGGTTTTCTCTGCATAAAAATGAAAAAACGGGTTTTCAGACTGCTCAAAATTATAATATAGATGCTTTGCATAGATCCTGTTATCGTCAACAAGTGGCATTCTGTCTGCAATAGTGCCAAGACCCGCAAGCAAAGGGTGCACCGGCTCGGCAGGAATGCCTGTCATCCGAGATAACACCTTCACAACATTCAGTACAACTCCTGCTCCGGCAAGATACTTAAATGGAAATCTGTCGCTTCTTTTGTGGGGATCGACTATTGCAGATGCCTGTGGATATTCTCTCATAATTTTGTGGTGATCAAGAATGATCGTTTTAATACCTTTCTTTCTGAGAAGCGCTATTGATTCTACTTCTGAAATGCCTATATCAACAGTAATTACTCTCTTGGTGCCGTCTTTCAGAACCTTCTGAATAAAATTCTCTCTCAGCCCAAATTTATCAAATTCTCTGTTGGGTATGTAATAGGAAATATTCTTCGCTCCAAGTTTTGATAAAAACGTGTATAGCACGACAGTGCTTGTGATCCCATCAACATCATCATGCCCGAAAATTGTGATTTTGTCACCTTCTTGGATATTCGCTAATATTTTCCTTGCTGCTCTTTGTGATCCGCTTAAAAGATTGGGATCGTTGCACTTGTCAATAGTAGGATTTAAAAATTTATCTACATTCATTATCTCTCTGCTCCTGATAACAGATGAGACAATATCTTCTGTTTGGTGATTACGAAGAAACCAATTATCTTTCACTTTTCCTTAGTTCCAATATTCTTTATATTTTGGGTCTAATTTTGGAATTTCCTTGTCTTTCTTATAGTGTTTGGGGTTTCTCCACCAATCTGTTGATGCGAATCCAAAGGAGATACGTAAGAACTCATCTTGATATATATTTTTATCAATTGACCCGCGTGTGCCGTAGGCAAGAGACACGCTTAATCTGCCCTGGTTGAGAAGCATTATGGGTATATCAAATCCTGCCGTAATCGCTTTTTCATCAATATAATTACCGTTATATTTGCAGGATAATTGTCTATAATATCCGCCGATCCGCACGGGTGTCTTCCAGAAGAAATCCTTTTTTGGTGTATAAGAAAATCCAAAAGAAACCATACTGGTATTTCTGCCGTTCATAGTTTCAATGTTTGTATCTTTCCAGAAGGTATAACGGAGATTCGTCTCCGCATAGAGATAATCTGTCACTTCCATACCGATACCGAGTCCTGTCTGCATTGGAATATCATATTTTGATGTTGTGCTGCTTGTATAATCATAATTTGAATTGCTATAGTATTCAACCTTATACGTATCCTCAGAATGTAGTTTTGCGGCTGTCTGGATGAAACCGCCAAAGGAGAATGCCTTATATGGAAAAGTAAATCCTAAAGAAAAATTTACACCATCCATAAGAAATCCTTTGATCTCCCTCGTATCGATCAAGTCCGCATCAGAATAATCTACATACAAATCCTCGATACGGCTGCCAAAGATATAGTTCACATTCACACCCAGTCCAAAAATACCTATCCTTTTTGCAAGATAGAAACCAAGCTGGTTAAGAGAGCCAAATTTCTGGTCTGTTACAAGATAATCTCCAACCAGACTTAGTGAGTCTTCTAACGCTGTATCCAGTCCTAAATAGTACTTTTCAAGATAGGATATTCCCAGAACGGTTCCTTTGGCAACGGGAACATACATCGCTGCATAGGGTATGCTGGATACTTTGTTTGTATAAGAATCGTTTGAATCTTTAAAATATGTGTATCCGAAATCTATCTGGGTCGAAAAGTTTGCTTTGTTAACTGTAGTAAGAAGAGCTGGATTTATTATCGAGAAATTCTTTCTGAATATCGAGCTGATACCTGTAAATCCCATTCCAGAACCAAAACTATCTACTCCAAAATGCTCTTCAACAAATCCATTTGGAGAAAACATAGATGCTCCGAACAATGGAGCTGAAAGGCAACAAAACAGGAGACATATTATTATTTTTCTATAAAACATAGTACCTCATTTATTCTAAAACTGGTATTGTATAAATAATTCGAAGAGTGGGTTTGCTGTTCTCAAAAAATTCCAAAAATGAATAATCCTTATTCTCTTGGATTGAGACTAATGCTATATAAGGATTTGAAAGATCGCCTCTGATTATCCCTTCCAGTACAGGTGTAATAGTAACCGAAGAAAGTGAATCACTTTTTCTGAAATACGAAGTTGGTGTTGTTGAAATATACGTACATTCATCAGTTTGGGGATCAGAAACATAATATGGAATTATTGAAATGTAGTCATTATCAACATAAGAGTTTTCGACAATTAATGAATCTATCTGCACTTCAGCTAAATTTATACTGTACTGCTTTAACCTATCAAGTGAAATCCCAAGCTGAGTATAAATAGAATCCACATGCACTTCCAAAACAAGCCGGGATGGTGGCAGATTTGCGATGATCATTTTGCCGGGATCATAATTTTTCTGCATGTTTTCATCGAACCCTATGAATGTATCCCTTGTCGTTCCGAGCAACAGAGTATCTTTTTTACCAGTTTCGTCACCAATTGTAACAATTTTCAGTTTAGGTCCGTTATCATTGGAATTGAATGTATAGAACTCAACAAAATTATCAACCGCATCCGGAGCATCGAGAAGCATACCATAGTTAAGGGTATCACTAATAATCCAATCCTCAACTATTGTCTGGTCAAAAGGAATGCAAAAAGAATCAGCATCGGCTACAAATTCAAAAGGATCAGGAAAATCTTCATAGTCATCTGTGCCAATGCTATCCCATTTTGTTGAACCAACCGACCAATCAATCAAGAGTTTGTACGCATGAATATTTATATCTGTTTCGAGTTGTGACTTTCTTTCAAAGAGAATTTCACAACTTTCAAAAGAGGTGGAATCAAGCCATGTTGTATCCGGCAATGTACCGAACCTCATCAGCGACCTGGTTTTCACTCCATTGAAGTTTCCGACCAGCATCACGGAATTGGAAGAATAAATTCCAATCGTATCCGTGAATGATCTTTCAAGAGTTAGCGCATTTGAAATAGTATCTGATACTATCACAACATCCTGATCGTATCCCATGTAATTGTTTTTTTGCGTACATGAAACAATAACGACCAAAAGTACGAGAATCATAATGGAAATAAATTTATTCATATTTTAACCTTTTCTTATCTAAAATAATATAAACATAACAGTAGTATTTATAGGCATAGTGGATTTGTGGAAAACACTGCAAAGTGCCTGAAACTATTATATATAACGGCATAATATTCTGTGGAAGAAATTGTTGATAAATAGGACTTATTCACACGGAAGAGTGATAAACTTAATAATATTAACCCAGTCGTTTGTTTATGCACACCTTTGCACATAGTTTGTGGATAACGTAGTGAATAAATATTTTTCATTTTTTATTGGAGTATATTTTCTGTGATTTCATTTATTTTGCTTTTGAGATTATTATCTTTATCGATCTTTTGAGAGATGGTCTTTTTCGCGTGGATAATAGTGGTGTGGTCTTTCTTATTATAATGATTAGCGATCTCAAGCAATGAAATATGAGGTATCAATTTTGCAGAGAGGTACATTGCTATCTGGCGAGGAAAAGCGATCTCCTTCTTTCGTGTGGGTTCTTTTATCTGATTTTTTCCGATCTCAAAATATTTTGCCACTTCCTCCTGAATAAGATCAAGAGTGACCGGACGCTTACGGTTTCCCATCATATCTTCGAGTATTTCTTTCACATCAGTAATTTCGATCTGGTGTGGCTTGACTTTTTTATATGATGAGAAGGCAAGAATTTTTATGAGAGAACCCTCAAGCTGTCGAATATTATCATCAAAATTTTCTGCAATAAATTCAAGAACTTCAGGTTTTAAGGTGATATTTTCTTCGACACATTTCTGACGTAGGATTGCTACGCGAGTTTCATAATTTGGCCTCTTTATATCAGCGAGTAGTCCCCATTCGAAGCGAGAGATTAGTCTATCCTGCAGCCGTTTGATCTCTTTGGGAGGACGGTCACTTGTAAGAATGATCTGCTTTTTGGCATTATAAAGTGTATTGAATGTATGGAAGAATTCTTCCTGACTTCCTTCTTTTCCGGCAAGGAACTGGATGTCATCAATCATGAGGATGTCGTAGGTTCGGAACTTCTTTCTGAAATTTATTGTAGTATTTGTCTGGATTGCAGAGATCATCTCGTTTGTGAAGTCTTCGGTAGAAGTATAAAGAACCCGTTTGTTAATTTTGTTATTTACTATCGAATTGCCAACTGCCTGCATGAGGTGCGTTTTCCCAAGCCCGACACCACCATAAATAAAAAGGGGGTTGTAAATTTTACCGGATTTGTCGGCGACTGCCTGTGCGGCAGAAAAAGCAAAATGATTATTATTACCGACCACGAACCTCTCAAATGTATATCTTGGATTGAGTCCGTTATCCTTAGAGGAACCGACAAAAGACGATTTCGAAAACGAGTAATTGCTTGGAGCTTCTGAAGCAGAACCGATGAAATCAACAGAAATATTTTCTGCGGTGAGATTATATGCGATTTCCTCGATGAAAGATTTATAATGTTGGTCAAGCCAGTCTGCAAAAAATTTGGTGGGAGCTTTTACTGTGAGTGTATTGCCAACAAGACTGAACTCATTTGTTTTATCAAACCATGTAGAATAGGTTTGAGGATCTACCTGAACTTTTATCTCATCGAGAATCTGTTTCCACAATCCTAAAGTTCCAGCCATATACAGTTATCAACCTTTTATATTACTAAATATCAGGGAGATACGAAATCCACCGCAATGTTATCCACAGAATTATCAACAATTTACAAACAGTTGTAATTAGCTATTATTCAGGAGGATACAAAACTAAACACCATCTGAACAATTTGGTTATCCACATTTTTGTGAATCTCGCACTCTAAAAATTTTTTCAAAAAAGGAAGTTTTATACAACTCCTGTCAACAAAAATTTCTCTATCTGCAAATTTTATATCTAAATGTTCAGAAATTCCTTAAATTTATACATAAATTAAGGGAGAGTAATTTCCTTATTATTCCATCATTTATACATACTTGTATAGAGCGTAAAACTTGACATTCATAATAATGAAAAAGCAAATTAACGAAAGAAAAATATTAATAATTTTAAATGAAATGAGTAATAAAAAAAGCTGGCATATACTAATTACGAGCAATTCTTCGACAGGAGTGAAGGGCTTTCATATATCGAAACCATTGATTCTTTTCCTCGTAATTTTCGTTTCAGTTTTTGTTATCACCACAGGAGTGATCACATATTTTTTTGTCAACAGCGAGATTGACAGGCACCAATTACGAGAGCTACAAGATCATAATATTAGACTCAAAACAGAGATGACGAGAATAAATTCCCTGCTCGACACGATGCAATTCGAGCTGGAGAACGTTCAGGAAAAAGATAAAGAAGTAAGAGAGCTTGAGGGGTTGCGTTCCATCGACGATGATATTCGACAGATGGGTGTTGGTGGTATTCAATATTTTGACTCGACATTTTTCTCTGTGGACAAGGAACTCTTTGATACACATAATAGTGTTCTGAACAAAATAGATGCTTTCACGCGTCAGATAGATTTTGAAAAATCCAGCTTTTCTGAAATCTCAAAATACCTTACGGTAAAGAATACAATCTATAGCCACACCCCTTCGATAAAACCGACCTATGGGCGAATTTCACAAGGATACGGATACCGGGTTCATCCAATCTATGACGTAAAGCATTTCCATCACGGAGTTGATATTGCTAACAGGGAGGGCTCTGTAATCTATGCAACAGCGGATGGCAAAGTTGTCGACAGGGGCTATCACAAAGATTACGGTTACTATTTGCTGATCGATCACGGATATGGCTATAAAACCTTCTATGGCCATTTTAGGAAGAGGTTTGTAATCACCGGACAGGAAGTGACAAAATATCAAATAATCGGAGAAATGGGCTCAACCGGAACCTCAACAGGTTCTCACCTTCATTACGAAGTGCGTTTTTACGGCAAGAGCACCAATCCGATAAACTATTTCAATAAAAAGAAATCTACGATTTGCGTAGACAAAAGATATCTTTCATAACGATTTTATCGCATCTTGAAAAAAGCATTTATTTTTTGTAATAATAATTATATTGATTTTGCTATGGGCTTTGCTTTGGATGGCACGATCATAGCAGCGGACGGAGGAGCAGATTTCCTTCTCAACCAAGATATAATACCCCAAGTTCTCATTGGAGATTTTGATTCCATATCAGATAATTCTTTGGACGAACTAAAAAAAAAATCAAAGGTTTTGCAGTTTCCCAAAGAAAAGGATAAAACCGATAGCGAGCTTGCTCTTGATTATTGTGTTGATGGGCATTATGATTCAGTAACAATGGTCAATGCAGTGAATGGCCGGCTCGAACATTCGCTGGCGAATATTTTTTTGATAGAAAATTTTGTGCGAAAAGGGCTCTCCCTTCATTTTATAAATAAAGAAAATGAAATCTTTGTTCTGAATGGTCCAGACAGGATCGAGATTGCTTGCCGAAAGGGCTCAGAAGTTTCTTTGATCCCTCTCACCGAGCAGGTGAAAATAGAGTTAATCAATGGTTTTAAATATCCCATGCAGAACGAGATCTTGTTCAGGACACATACGCGCGGCATTAGTAATGTAGCAGAAAACGAGATGCTTTCAGTAAAGATCTCGTCAGGAATTTTATTAATCGTACGAGGAAGATAAATGGCAGAAATAAAGTTTGAAAAAGCATTAGAGAGACTTCAGGAAATCGTGGAAAAACTCGAAGAAGGAAATATTGATATCGAAAAGTCTTTGGAATTTTACGAAGAGGGAATCGGCCTAATAAAACAATGTTCCTCAAAATTGAAAAAGATCGAGAATAAGATCGCTCTTCTTAACGAGACAGACGAGGATGAGAACACACAAAACGAATAAGGCGTTGATGTAAAGGAGTAACCCAATGACCAAAATGATGCGACTGAAAAAGGACGTTAAAGAAAAACGGGAATTGGTCAATATTGTTATAGATCGCTTTTTACCGAGAAAGGATGAATATCCTAAAATAATTCATAAAGCTATGCGCTACACACTTTTTGCTGGAGGCAAGCGCATCAGACCCTATTTGACTATTACGACATACCAGCTCTTCGGGCACATGGACAAGAAGATACTGCCTGTCGCTGCCGCAATAGAACTCATTCATACCTATTCGCTTATTCATGACGATCTTCCAGATATTGATGATGATGATCTGCGAAGAGGAAAATCCGCAAACCACGTGGAATTCGGAGAAGATATTGCACTCCTTGCAGGCGATGCCCTGATCGTAGAAGCTTTTCGGCTGATGTTACAACTCGACGCAAAACCGAAGTTCAAAGCTCAAATGATCTCTGAATTTGCAGAGATAACCGGCAGCAAGGGTTTGATAGCGGGCCAGGTTGTCGATATTCTGAGCGAAGGAAAAAAGGTTAGCGCCGAAACCCTCGACTACATACATATGAATAAAACCGCCAAGCTGATCTGCATGGCAATCCGGTTTGGCGCTATAATGAGTGAAGCAGGTGAAGATGATGTGGACCGCGTTACTGAATTCGGAGAAACCCTCGGGCTGCTTTTTCAGATCGTGGATGATATTCTGGATGTAGAGGGAATCACCAAAATGATGGGTAAGAAATCCGGCAAGGATGTAAAGGTCGGAAAGGCAACCTATCCACAAGTTTACGGACTGGATAAAGCAAAGGAAAAACGCGACGAGCTCATGCTGAAGGCGCAGAATATTATTTCTTATTACGGACCAAAAGCGGAGTTCCTGAAAAAGATCTGTATCTATATTGCAACTCGTGAATTTTAATGATCAGTATAAAATTCAAAAAGCTCACACAAACAGCACAAACACCACAAAAAATGACCGAACATTCCTCGGGTTTTGACCTCTATGCAGACGTTGATGAACTTATTATACAACCCAAAGATGTGGCGCTTATCTCAACGGGTATCTCTCTGGAAATTCCTCCGGGCTATGAAGCGCAAGTTCGCCCACGAAGCGGATTGGCTATCAAACACAAGATAGGAATTCTGAATTCTCCCGGCACAATAGATGCAGATTATCGCGGAGAAGTGAAGGTGATCCTGTTCAATTTCGGAAACAAGCCATTTGTTGTAGTGCGGGACATGCGGATCGCCCAGATGGTGTTTGCCAGAGCAGAACATGCGGAATTAACCGAAAGCACTTCTTTAGAAGAGACAGAACGAAACGATGGCGGATTTGGGCACACGGGATAATCAAACATGCCGGAAACCACGCTGGATGACCTGCAATACAAAGACCTTCACCTGCGACAGAATAAACGGGGTTACCGAAGCACAGAAGATTCACTGATTCTTTTATACGCTATTATAAAAGGGTTGGGATTTAACTACAGCGGAAATGCCTTTGAGTTCGGAACCGGCTCAGGTATCATTTCATTACTACTTGCAGCAAAACTGAAAAATATTACAATAACAGCAATTGAGATACAAGAATCCCTCTTCGGTCTGGCAAAAGAAAATATTCTTCGTGCCGGACAGGAAGAAAGGATTATTCTAATAAAAGCAGACGGCAGAAAGATCAAAGAATATTTCAATCCCCAAAAATATGACTGTGCCTTTGCAAACCCGCCCTTTTTCCCAACGAATTCAGGAAAGCCCAGTTCATCAAAGGAGAAGCTTCAAGCGCGCCACGAACTGCTTTGCACCATGGACGACGTGCTGAATTCATTTGAATATATGCTCAAAGCCCAAGGTGTTGGGTTTCTTATTTATTCCGTGGAACGGCTCGATGAATTTCTGGAAAAGATGAGATTACTTAAACATATGAAGCTCTCTCGCATTCAGTTTTTCAAAGACATAAAACACCACTGCGGAACATGGAAACCTTCACAAAACGAATCTGATTTATCTAAATGGGCGCAAAAGAGCAAATTGTTTGTAGCGGAGATTAAGAAGCGACCATGAAAGGATTTTTTCCACTTTTTAGGAAACTCTATTCTGATCTTATCGGACACCTCATCATAATTTGGTTCCTGATCCTACTCACTGCACTTGTGCTCCTTGCTATGTTCTATGCGGAAGAGTACTTAGAAAAAGCGCTGCACGAGGAAGTGGTGAAGTCATCGGTAATTGTGTATATCGATCCTCAAGCACAGACAGAAGATGTGATGATGAGTATTCTTTCATATCCAGTCATTGAGAATCACAGACTTATCACAAGTATGGAAACCATCAATGAATTGCAGAGAGCCTATGGGCTTAGCACTCTTCCTCGGTGGGTGAATCCCGAAAAAATCCCGGATTTTGTGCAGGCAAATCTTAACCCGCTGGAGTTTTCAATAAAAAATTTCACTGCCATGGTTGATTCACTAACGGCAGACGAAAGTATCCAGCAGATTGACTATAACTCCTTGGAAGTAAGGCGTCTTGGCACGATCACCTCGCTCTTCAAAAAATTCAAATGGGCACCGCAAATATTGGTATTGATCCTTTTCAGCTTTGTTCTTTTCCTCGTCAGGCGGCTAATGCGAAGCAGGCAGAAAGAAAAGTGGAAACTCTGGAAAAGCATGAATATCAGACCTATTTTTAAGGTTCCACATCTCATTCTGGAATTTGTTATTACAACTGTTGTGGTTGGCGGTATGTTTGAAGTACTTATTCTGCTTTTCGGAGATGACATGCTGCTTTTGTTAAACATCAACATTCTGCAGTTCAATGACGGCTGGCGGTCTGTGTGTGTGCTGCTTGGACTTTATATGTTGATTTCACTCATAAACCTCATGTTCAAGGATAAAGAAAAAACAAAGGTGGTTTTTAAAAAAAGTGGAAAATTTTAAACACCAGATTCCAAATGCACTCACGGTTTTCAGGATCATCCTGATACCGGTCTTTATTTATTTTGCGCTCAACGACCACTTCATCCTCACCCTTATCGTGTTTGTTGTAGCAGCACTGACAGATGCTTTTGACGGCGTGATCGCAAGAAAATTCGGATATGTATCAAATTTTGGAAAAATAGTCGATCCTCTTGCTGATAAACTGCTGGTCGCTTCAGCGCTTGTAATTTTTTCATACTGGGGGATTCTATTCTGGTGGCTTACTGCAATTATTTTATTGCGAGAAGTATTTATGACGGTTTATCGTGAGCTTCTTAAGAAAAGAGGCACCTTCCTTGGAGCGAATCGATACGGCAAAATGAAAACCACCACACAGATGGTCACCATCATCGCAACCCTTGCATATAGAGCGATCCTGCCAAAGGTCGTAATCATTGACACCATACTGACCATTATGTATTTTTTGATTGCAGTATTGGCATGGATGTCAGCAATTATCTATTTACACCAGGTTCGGAAGGAGCGGCATGAGACGTAAATTTATTACTCTAATTGTTGGGTGTATGTTATTGGTTATCGCAGGATGTGATAATGGACCATCGGTGCGAAAGAGCAGCTCCGACCACAAGAAGCCACTTTCCTGGGGACAATCCCACCGCATTTTTACTTATGCTGACAACAAAGCGTGGGATTATGGACAGCTTGAAATAAAGAAATCCCTCGAACGCCAATTCTTCACCACAACCAATGAAGTGCTTTTTAGCGTGGAAAGACACGACATATCAAATATCCATACCTATTATAAATTTGCCAATCTCCTCTTTTTGTGTGATGTGAGCTCGAAACAACAGGTTTCTGAATATGTAAAAGAGATCATCCCGGAGCAGGCAGCAATGATCGGAGATTCCCTTCCTGCAACGATAGTCGCAGCAAAGGATATATGGGCGCGTGACCAACGTGTTATCTTTGTGCTGGGAAAAGATATTGAGCAGTTGCTTCTCTACACTTTTGAAAACCTGAACCTCATCTTTGAAATTTATGAGGGTGGTGAGTTTGAACGGATCGAGAATGTGGTGTATAAGCTCGGATTGAATGAGACGGAGATCACATACGAGAAGGAACATTATCCTTGGTATTTAGAGCTTCCTTCTCAATATAGAGTTTTCCGCAAGGACGATGCACACAATTTTGTATCCTATCTTTGCCGGGTGAAAAAATATCCAGACCGATTTCTGGGCATCTATTGGGAGTCCATGGAAGAGAATAATGTATCAAAAGAATGGCTCTATCAAAAACGGCTTGAAATTGGAGATAAATACTACAATGGTGATACGCTTCTGGTGAAAGATGTACGGCAGGAAAACGCAGATTTTCTTGGCTATACGGCATATAAATTATCAGGAAGATGGCAGAATCCGGCAAGCTTTACCGGCGGCACCTTTGCCTGCTGGGGCTTCTATAACGAGCAGCAGAAAATGGCTTATATGATAGATAATGCAGTGTATTTTCCGGAAGGTGAAAAGCTGCGCGCTTTGATCGGATTAGAAATAATCACCAACACTTTTAAAACGATAGAAAAAAAATAGAATTAGGAGGACTCCATGAGGAAACACATTCTTGTATCACTGGCAAGCGTGATAGCCCTGTGCGTATCCGCACTCACATTGCAGGCACAGGAAATCAAGATCAACGAAATACTCTACGATCCCGCAGGTGGCGACACAGGCAAAGAATGGATTGAATTATACAACGCAGGCACCGAACCGGTTCAGCTTGAGGGATGGCAGATACAAAAAGCGGGTACTAACTTCGAGGAATGCTTCACCTTCCCCGAGTATATTATTAACACCGGAGAATATCTGTTAATTGGAGAATCCCAGGTCCCGGACGCAGACCTGATCGGAGTACTGGCTTTTCAAAACGGAGGAACCGCAACAGACGGTGTGCGCATCATCTCAGCAGAAGGAGATACGATAGACACTATTCTGTATGATTCTCCTAATACAAATAATCTCCCTGACGACGCACACGATCCTGGCATTTATTTTGCCGTTGATGTTTCTTCCGGGCACACACTCATCCGCTACCCGGATGGCCACGATACTGATAATTGCGAGGAAGATTTCTTTGATTGCGAATACCCGACACCCGGAGAACCAAATGTTATGCCGCAAGATGTTATTTTGCAGAATGTTCTTATCCACCCATCCCATCCGGACAGCACGGATATAGTTTCTCTCCATTTTTCTGCGTATAATAATTCAGACATTTCGATCCAGGCGGATAGCTGCTCCTACAAAATATTTGTGTCTGGAGAGCTTGTAACCGAGGGCATAATTTCCGAAGAAATTCCCAGCCATGCGACACATCAGCTAGAAGTTCAGCTTGGAATATTTGAAAACGGATTGTATGAATATTATGTGGAATTGCTCCTCTCAACAGATACGACTCCGTCAAATAATTCCTATGAATCCTCTTTCCTTGTTGGAGAATCACCGATCGTCATCAACGAGATAATGTATATGCCGGGCACTCCGAACGTAGAATGGATCGAGATATTCAATAATTCTGAAAATACTTTTCCTGTTCTGAACTGGCATATCAGAGATGCAACTTCCGGCTGGAATGTTGTCGTTACACAGAAAAGCATAACACCTTTTTCATATATTGTAATTACTGAGGACACGACCGCCGTTAAAGATTATTACGAGTATGATATTATACTTGTCCAAACAAACGATTGGGCATCCTTGAATAATACATCACCGGACGAAGTCCATATCTCTGATAAATATTACACGCAACTGGATTCAATGGGTTATGATCCGGGCGAGTTTTCCTGCCCTTATAACTATTCTCTGGAGCGCATTGATACTTATGAAAATATTCCCCTCAATTGGGGTGTTTCGGTTGATAGTCTCGGCGCAACACCCGGCAAGGCGAACAGCATCACACCAAAAGAATATGATATTAGCGTTGTTTCTCTATCAAAAATTAGCGAAGGCGAAACCCTTGAACTGCATGCAGCATGCAAAAATATCGGATTCAATTCTGTGGATAATGCAGAATATATTTTCTTTGATGACATAAATTGGAATGCGCAGTATGATGAAGGAGAAGAACTGGATAACGGCTATTTTGACATTTCAACAGGAGATTCTGCAAGTTTTTCTTATTCCTTCATTCCGGAAAGCGGCTATTATAGATATGGCTTTTATGTGAAGGATCTGCAGGATATGGATATTTCAAATAATCAAATGCTGACAACTCATAATACACCCGGCTCACATCCGATTTGCATAAATGAAATTCAGGCAGCGCCGCCCGAGGAGCAGCCGGAATGGATCGAGCTTTTCAATATCTTCGACCACGAACTCGATATTTCAGGATGGACACTTGCAGATAAGAGCGATACGCTCATTTTACAGCCAGCAAAAAGCACGATATCAAAAGGTGATTATATTGTGATACTTCCGGACGAAAACGATTCGCTAGCGCTGAAAGCACACTTCGCTTACCTGGACACTCTATCTCATTTCGTTTTTGCATGGGAACTTCCTTCTCTGAATAATGACGATGATATCCTTGTGCTCCGTGACGAAAACGGCTGCCTTATCGACAGTATCTATTATTACAGCGATTGGAAAGAGATCGAAGACAATTCTCTCGAGCGTATCAATCCGCACCTTGCCACCGAGAATTCCGATAATTGGGACAGTTCTGTGAGCAGTTTGGGTGCGACACCCGGAAAGCAGAACAGCATTTATGTCGAGCATATCATTCCTGAAGTAGAGTTGACAGTTACGCCGAATCCGCTTTCCTACAGGGAGAAGAAATCAGTGCTTATCGAATACAATCTGCCCGAGCCGATCACTAAAATAAACATCCGTATTTTTGACATGAAGGGGCGCATGGTCCGCTGGCTGACAGACCAGCAATGGGTTGCAGCCCAGGGCACAATAATTTGGGACTGCAAAAATGAAAACGGGAATGTGGTACCAATTGGAATTTATATCGTTCATCTTGAAGGTGGAGGAAAGCAGAGTAACAAGATATATGAAAAAACAACCACAATGGTTATAGGAGAAAAATGAAATTCCCGATCGTTGTAATTATACTTCTCATTCTTGCTGGTTGCGCAACGATCACACGAGGACCGATTGAAGAAATAGAATTTACCAGCAATTCAGATAGCGTAACCGTGTATGTAAACAATAAAAATATCGGACAGACACCTGCTTCGATTGAACTTTGGAAGATCAAAAAAAACCACGCAACGTTCTACTTGCCGGACGGGCAGGAACAACATTATCTGCTAAAAACCCACATTAATGCAGCGATCCTGAACAATGGGCTGCTTCTTTTGGTTGAACCGCTCTTGGGGATTGGGGCATTTGCATTTGATTATCTCATTTGCTCAGGGCGCTCATTTAATGAAGAAACTCTTAGATTCAAATATACGGAAACGGACAAGGTTATAACCGTTGATATTGCGAGCAAGATAAGAAAACCGGAAAAATATTTTTTGATTTCTGGGGGCTTGGGAGTTTATTCATATTTTGATGATTACAAAGATAATTTTATATGCATACCCGAGTTTGGCTTTGAGATAATTCAATCATATAGGGGGAGATACCATCTTGGTCTTGGAGTTGGCTTTGAGTACATTAATAAACTGGAAGACAGGAAAGATATTGTGAATGTTCCAATATATTTCCTGGTTAAATTTTCACCATTTAATAGAGACGCAGCATTAAGGATCTATATTACAACGCAAGGAGGGATGGGTTGGTCGTGGGGATATGTTCAGGACGATTATATGACTGCACCTATTCTGATATATGGTGCTGGTGGTCTTGGCGTAGAATATAAAAAGAAGTTCTATCTGGAACTTTTATCGAAAGTTAAACTCTTTCATATTATCCTAGGCGAAGGGCACGGATTGGGGAATGAGACATTTGTTTTCCGCGTTGGCTATCGGTTTAATTTATAGGATGTAACCTCACGGAATCAAAGGGAGAGGATGATAATGAAACAAAAAATAATAGAAACTGCAAGAAATCTAAGAAAGAATCAAAAAAAGGCATAAAAATATTTTGGAATGAGGTTCGATCTAAAAGAGTTAATAACCGGAAGTTTCGCAGACAACACCCAATCGAGTTCGAATATGAAAACCATACCAGACACTTTATCGCAGATTTCTATTGTGCGGAGAAAAAAGTGATTGTCGAGATTGATGGAGGAATTCATGAGCAGCAAAAGGAATATGATTTAATGAGGACCGAAATATTGAACAAATTAAATTATCGGGTTATAAGATTCTCTAATCAAAAGATTCTTGATAATATTAACGAAACGATGAGAATTCTGAAGAAGAAGTTGTTACAAATATAGCCGGAAAGATGCTTCCCTAACAATATTAAAATTCTCTGATATTTGAAAACTCGCAACAAAGTTAAATTTGGCGATGAGTAAAATATCAATACGGAATGTAACTTTACCCCGACCCTAACGGTTTTTATAAATGAATTTACACCGCCCCCACTTTGCTTCCGGTCACTAAGCCCTTTAGGACGTGAAATCTTTTTATTTATTTCACTGTTCCCAGCTTGGTGACCCAAGCGATTGGCGTATCCAAGCAGGGGCTTGGAAACGAGGGGAGAAGAGGAGATAAATTTATTAAGAGCAGAGACGGGTTTATCCCATCAGAAAAACACAACACCTTGTCATTCTGAGAGAAGCGAAGCGTAATGAAGAATCTATTCTTTAAAAATAGTGCATCAAACTACAATTATATTCTATGTCTTTAGAAAATAGACCCTTCGGCTGGTCTTCATTTCATTACGCCCAAGCAGGCAAGCTCAGGGTGACAATCAGAAAAGTTTGTTGGGGTATTATGTTGATAATTTCTCCAAATATCTCCACCTCAGCACAACTGCAACAAAAGAAACGATCATTAAAATGATCAAATGGAAGGCATAGCCCTTTATGGAAGTCCAACCTCCACCCATCACACTGAGCTTGATAAATCCATTAAAAAATGGTGTGGTGGGAATCGTACCGGAAAGCCACTTTATGGGAAGCGGCATTGCAGAAATGGGCCAGGAATACCCACATATCAAAAACAGGGGATAAGACGTGAACGCCATAATTTCCATGTACCTTTTCTGGCTATGGAAGAAGGATGCTACAAAAAGCGTATAGAAAAGTGCGGACAATAAAAAAAGCACACTCATTACAGCCACAGCAAGCAGGTTACCCGTTATCGGGATCTCAAAAGCATGAAAGACCACAGCGAAAAAGAACAGGAAATAAGCAACATATAAAAGCACGTAAAAACCGCTCTTGCCCGAAAGCATCTGAAACAAATTATTTTTCCCCGCAGCAAAAAGTTTAGAAAATTTGTTCTTTTCATTCTCTTTTGCAATGCTCTCGCCAAAACCGATCAAGAGTGTCTGCTGGAGGATGAGCAGAAATAATCCCGGCAGCAGGAAATCTCCATAACAGTTTGTGGTATTGTAAATCGGGTGCACATCTGCCATAATGGGTTCGACCAGTTCCGTTGCTGTTGCCTGCGTCATTCCCTTTGCTTCAAAATACCGCAGCCGCACACCGGCACCATAAGTAAGCAGAATTTTTTGCACCGCATTATTCAGATCATTGGATGGCAGGAAACGGGTCGTGTTCAAATAGAGTTTTACGGCAGCGCCTTTCAGAGATTTTACGTCATCTTCAAATCCATTTGGGAAGTAAATAAATCCCTGAATATCCATCTTGTAGAGGTGGTCGATGCCTTCCTCATAACTGCCAAGCGTGCCAATGAGCTTGATCTTCTGATCGGCATCCATGAAGCGATAGATCTGGCGCGTGGTTGGAGTTCTGTCCATGTCCACCACAGCAAAATTTATATGATCGGCATCTTTATGAAGATAGATCGAGCCGAGGAAAAATGCATATAGGATCGGCGCAATGAGCACTGTAAGGATTATACTGTGATCCTTGAAAATGATGCACAGTTCGCGGGAAAATACTTTCAGAATTGTCTTCATGATGTGGTCTGTTGTAAGAATTTTTTTGTTCTGGTGCCGAGAGCGATGGCGCTTCCCACAAAACCGATCACAACAAATAGAAGCAGAGCCAGAACCTCAGGACGTGCATAGCGAGCAGGCGTGTTCATCTGGGCAAGTTTGAAAAAGCCGTATAAAAAGTGCGTATAGGGAATGAACTGTGCATAGAGCTTATCGAAAAGGGGCATCGCAAAGATCGGGAATGTGAATCCGCTGAATACGAATGCTGGGGAGTTGTAAAAAAATGCTATATCCAGAGCGAGGATCTCGTCTTTTACAATCGAGGAGAGCATCAACCCAAGAAAAATAACAGAGACAAAAAAAACAATGAAAAATCCCAGAATAATGATTAGATTTCCATTTATCGGGATTCCAAAGAGCGGATAAATGATCCCAATAATAAAGAGCAGAATGAGCAGTCCCATGATCAGATATGCAAATGCTTTGCCAAAAAGGATGTTGAGAATTTTTCCCTTTGCTGTTCGCAGCAGTTCACCAAACGTATTGTTATTGAACTCAGAATTTATTGCCCGTGTCGTAACAAAGAAAAGGATCATTTGCAGAAGCACGGTCATCAGCCCGGGAACGAGGTAGTTCAAATAATTATAATTGGGACTGAAAAGCGGTTTTGCATCCACCCGAATGGGCAGTGCAAGGTTCATTGCCTGTTCTTCTGTCATGCCCACTTTCACGAATTTTTCGATCAGGATGCCGGCATTCACAGTGTTCATAACATCTTCGGCTTCCTTATATACGGTATTGCCAAAAATGATATTTGAAGAATTTGTATAGACAGCGACCTTCGTACTTTTTCCCGAAAAGACATCATCCGACAGCCCTTTTGGTATCTCATAGATCGCTTCTATGCTATTGTTTTCCAGGAAGATGGTTTTTATATCATCAGTTGATGTGAGATAGCGTACTACTTTTGTTTCCGGCGATGCTTCGATGTAGCGTATGATAGTTCGGGAAAGCTCGGTATTATCCTTATCATAAACCACAACCGGGATATCGTGGAGCATACCCTTCACATAAATAAATGAAAGCAGCAGGAATACGCAAATCGGCACAAAGAGGAGCAGGTTTCTCGTGGATTTTTGGTGAACGATCCGGTCAAGCTCCCGCATGGTAACGCGAAAGACCGCGGGTTGGTATTTCATATATTATTAGAAGTAAACCTGCGCAGTCATGCCCGGGCGCAAATCCTCAATTAGTTTTGTGGGCTTGAGGTGAACCTCAAAGGTTTTCAGGTCGAACTGGCCTACGGCTTTTGTGGGAACCCAGGTGGCAAAATCAGCCATGACCGAAATGAAATGAACGGTGAATTCGAATTCCTTATTTTTGAGAGCAGGAATTTTGACTTTGCATTTTTTCCCTTTTTGGAATGCAGAAAGTTTGTCCTCTCGCACGTTCAGCAGCAGGTATATTTTTTCAGGAATCTGGATCGAGAGTAGCGGAAAACCTGCGCCCATTACCTCGCCTGGATTAGCAATACGGCTGCATACTTCGCCGGACACAGGAGCGATGACTTCCAATTCTTCATGATACGCAAGTGCTTCCTTGTACACATTGTGAGCTTCGATATATTCGCCTTTTGCGGCGTCAATATCCTCGATACGTGCACCCTGAAGAGCCATGTCATAGATGGCTTTTGCTGCTTCCATCTGGTATTCTGCAGCGCTGTATTTGAACTCGATCTCATCCATTTCCTGCGTGGAGATGATGCTGTCCGCATAGAGCACCTTGAAGCGCATGTAGGTCTTTTCTGCAAATTCGAACTGACTTTTTGCCATCTCATACTGATTCTTGGCAGCGGTTTTTTCCTGTTCCCGCGCACCGTGTTCTGCCTTATCCACAAGTGCCTGTGCTGCCTGCAATACACCCTGTGCCTGCCCGAGCTTGGCATTCATGATATTCGGCTGGATCGTTGCGAGAAGCTCTCCTTTTGTGACCATATCACCTCGATCCACAAAGATCGTGTCGATGCGACCCGGGATTTCTGAGGCAACATCAACAACAGTTGTCTCGAATGTGCCGGTGAAGACTTCCTTTGCAGGTGAGCAGGAATGTATCAGCAGAAAGATGACTGCAATAATGACCAAGATCAGCGGAATGAGTAAAAGTAGGTTTTTATTTTTCATATCATTCTCCGGAAATATTATTCTTGAAATACTTGAAATAGGTTTATGACCTTCTCTGGCTGCCCGACTGTGATATACAGTTGAGAGAGAGATGTGTAGTATTTATATAGTGAGAGAAGGCGTTCTATCGAAGCTGCCTGGAATAGGAGCCGTGCGTCGATAACATAGATGGATTTACCCAACCCCTCGCGAAAGCGTTTCTCGTTGATATCCAGATTTTTCTTGGCAAGATCGACTGTCGGCTTCAGTTTGAGATAGCGGGTTTTGCTGTTTTCTGTTTTATAGAAAAGTTCCTCTGTGAGAAGCATTATCTCGTCTTCTGCATATTGCTTTGCGAACTTCACCTCTTTTGTGAGGTGTTTAACAGATTTCAGTTCATTGATCTTCTTCATGCCATGAAATAGGTTGAGTTCGAGCTGCACTCCCACAGAATAGCGGGGCAGCACAATTGGATAATCTTCCCTGATAAGATTGTATTCTCCGATCGCTACGATCTGAGGAAGGAATTTAGAACGCTTCACAGCGAATGCCTGGTCTGCGATTTTCTGTTTATGGTCGATCTCTCTAAGGATAGAGTTTTCTGCCAATGCCAGCTCCTTCATCTCAGGAAGATTTATCTCGACATCATGGAAATACAGGGAATCAGTAAGAACTAAAGATGTATATGCGGGTAAATTTAGCGTTGCACGAAGCGCGGAAGCTGCAAGCGACAGTTCGTTCTTTGCATCTTCCAAATTTCTTTCTGCGTTGGCAACAGCTACTTGTGCACGTATGATTTCCGGTGGGGCGATCGCACCAATTTCTATAGCCCGTTCAACCTGGGTTTCGTGCTTTTTCATGCCGGAGATCACATTTTTTCGCAGCTCCGCAACTTGCTCAAGAAGTATTACGGAAAGATATCGCTGCGTTGTGCTGTGGATTATTTCATTGCAGGTTTTATTCAGTTCTTCGTTTGCGAGGTCCAACTCAGCTTGTGCGAATTTCTTCCCCGCCCAGAGCTCACCACCGAGGAATATCGGCTGGGTCACAACGAGGTTTGCATTCTTATAGGTTTGCTGGTCGATCTCAAGTTTGTATGCCGGAAGGTCAGCCAGTCCGGCAACGATCTCATCATGTATTACCTGCTGAGACCACGGAGAAAGATCGAGCTGCTTTGCCATGACCGCGCCATAGTCTCCAAACATATCATCAATGGATTCCTTTATCTTTTCAGTGCTGAATTCAGGATTATCACTGAGGTAAGTATAGCCGGCAAACAGATCAATTGAGGGCAGGAAATTCCCGATTGCAGCTTTGTTCAGATACTCTTTCTGCCGCACCACTTCTTCCTGCTGTTTGATCTTCCGGTTGTTGACAAGGGCGCTGTCCACAGCATTTTCTAAGCTCAAAGAAATTCCCTGTGCAGACAAGCAGAGCGGTAAACATATAGAGATTACAATAGAAAGAAACAATATTCTTTTCATATAACTTCCTTAAATTATTCATGAATAAATAAAATTCTGTACATGTTTTTTGAATAAAATAATAAAAAGTCAATTCCTTTGAATAATTTACTCAAATAATTCCTCGAGGCTCTGCCTCGGGGTTTCCAATTTCTCCCTCTCCATTTTGGAGAGGGCTGGGGTGAGGTAAAATAATGAAAATTCGGTTTTCAATCATTGGATTGAAATAAAATTGGCGAAATACTCCTTGGCTCTGCCACGGAGATAGTCAATTTTAAGAATTTTCTTTATTTATTATGGAATGTGAAAGTTCAAATTTGCTTTTTCAAAATTAAGTGCTATATTCTTCTTCATAAAGAGGTATGTCATTTTCTTGACAGCATAATGGGTGCAGCGAAATTTTGTGTCCCTTTGACGCGGGGTGGAGCAGTTTGGTAGCTCGTCAGGCTCATAACCTGAAGGTCGTAGGTTCAAATCCTGCCCCCGCTACCATTTTTTGAATTCGCGGCGATGTAGCTCAGCTGGTTAGAGCATCGGAATCATAATCCGAGTGTCCGGGGTTCAAGTCCCTGCATCGCTACCATTTTTGCTGCCTACAGGGCAGTTTTTTATTCTACGCGCGCCAGTAGCTCAGCAGGATAGAGCAACAGCCTTCTAAGCTGTGGGTCAGAGGTTCGAATCCTCTCTGGCGTGCCATTTTCTACCAATTATTAGGCTTCGAGATGATATTCCCCTCAAAATTTATATGGTTGGGTAATTGAAATTTTGGGTATTGTTTTTTTTGATGTAGAATTTCGCACCTGCAACTTCCCTCCCCAAAACAACATTTTACCTTCCCGACATTTTAAAATATAAGCAACTAATTAAAATCACCAGCAGTTCAGCAGGATAGTCCGCCAGCCGGCGGATCTAAGCTGTGGGTCAGAGGTTCGAATCCTCTCTGGCGTGCCATTTCTTTGCTCATAATAAATTACACATTTTATATCTTGACCACTCCAGCTTGTATTTTCCTATTTGTCATATGTTTACAAAAGTCATTTCTTTTTCAATTTTAGGTATCGATGCCATTCCCATTGAAGTGGAAGTCGACACAAAACACACCTCAATGCCCTATTTCACAATGGTCGGTCTGCCGACGAATTCGGTCAAAGAGAGTAAAGACAGGGTTACCGCTGCAATAAAGAATAATGGATACAAGAAGCCGGCACGTGCATATACTGTGAATCTCGCACCCGCAGATGTAAAAAAAGAAGGTGTCGGGTTTGATCTGCCGATCGCTATCGGTATGCTCTCTTCACTTCGGCAGATATATCCGGTTATTCTGGAAACAGTTGGCATGACTGGAGAGCTTTCCCTGAATGGCGAAGTTCATCCGGTAAGGGGTATTCTGCCAATTACTATTGCAGCAAAAGAGAAGGGACTGGAGGGATTGATCGTTCCTGAAGATAATGCAAATGAAGCCGCTGTCGTGGAAGGAATTTCAATCTATCCCGTAAAAACCCTTTCCGAATGCATTGCTTTTGTGGAAGGGCGAGAAGCGATAGAGCCATTAAGCGTTGACATTTCTACTCTTTTTGAAAAGGAGCTCAGAGAGACCATCGATATGTTCGATGTGAAAGGACAATATAGTGTAAAGCGTGCTATGGAAGTTGCTGCAGCCGGAAGTCATAATATTCTTATGATAGGACCTCCCGGCTCGGGAAAAACAATGATTGCCAAAAGAGTTCCTACCATTCTCCCCCAACTCACTCTCGATGAAGCACTAACAACCACAAAGATCCATTCTGTCGCAGGGAAAATTGCCCGCGAGCATTCCCTGATAGCAACCAGACCTTTCCGCTCACCACATCATACTATTAGTGATGTTGCACTCATCGGCGGAGGAAGCTATCCAAAACCCGGAGAAGTTTCTCTTGCCCATAACGGAGTGCTCTTTTTGGACGAACTGCCGGAATTTAAAAAATCCGTACTTGAGGTGCTCAGGCAACCACTTGAGGATGGCGTTGTCACAATATCAAGAGCTGTTCAATCCCTAACTTTCCCTGCAAACTTCATGCTAGTAGCATCCATGAATCCCTGCCCCTGCGGCTATTACGGGAGTAATGTGGAAGGGCACACCTGTACCTGCTCTACGACAATGATACAAAAGTATGTTTCAAGGATCTCAGGACCCCTTCTTGACCGTATAGATATTCATGTTGAAGTACCTGCCGTGAAATATGATGAGCTCTCAAGAGATCCAAAAGGTGAAAGGTCAGATATCATACAGGAAAGAGTGAATACTGCTCGAGATGCTCAACACCGGCGCTTTGCAGGTTCAAAGAAAATCTACTCAAATGCGGATATGGAATCAAAACAGATCCGAGAGTTCTGCCAGATCGATGAAGATGGCAAAAAGCTCATGAAGATAGCTATTGAAAAACTTGGACTTTCCGCCCGTGCCTATGACCGCATCCTGAAAGTTTCCAGAACTATTGCAGACCTTGATAAAAGCGAAAAAATCACTCCCGCCTACATCAGCGAAGCAATCCAATACCGTAGCTTAGACAGGAAATACTGGGTATAAATGAGTTCAACAGAGATCATTCAGAAATTTGACTGGAAGCTGATGGCAATTCTTCTGATTCTTTTGGTGTTCGGTGAACTTGCACTTTATAGTGCGTCTGTGCAGAGGGTTGGCGAGAAGATAATTGTAAGCGATTATTATGTGAAACAGCTTATCTGGATAGTTCTGGGCTTTGCTGTTTTTTTCACCATACTATATATTCCCGATGTAATTTTAGACCTGCTTATTGTTCCATATAACATCCTGATCTTTATATTACTTATTGTCGTGTTGCTCCTTCCTTCAATAAAGGGGGTTCACCGATGGATAAGTTTGGGAAGTGTCTATGTTCAGCCAGCTGAGTTTGCAAAGATCGGGGTGATATTCCTTCTCGCAAAAGTATTTTCAGCCAAATATATACCCACTTACAAGATCGTGCTCTACGGCTTCCTCATAGCTATACTTCCGGCTCTTCTTGTGCTAAGGCAACCGGATCTGGGAAGTGCGCTTGTGTTTTTCGCAATCCTATTTCCAATGATGTATTTTGCAGGTGTATCTTTTTTTACTATATTTATTATTATCACCCCGCTTGTAAGCGTACTTGTGGGTTTCAATATCACCTATTGGATAATCTTTGATATATTTCTTCTTCTTGTGCTGATCTTCCGAAAAGTATCATTGCTCCCTGCAGGAGCTATACTGGCAGGAAATGCCTTCATTTCATTAGTAACCCCATACATGTGGTGGACCCTGCATGAGTATCAGCGAAACCGCATACTTGCCTTCATCAACCCTAAATTCGACGTGCTCGGAAGCGGGTATCAGATCATACAGTCAAAGATCGCTATCGGGTCCGGAGGTATTTTTGGTAAGGGTTTTTTGCAAGGAACTCAGAAGAATTTGAATTTTTTGCCGGAACAGCAAACGGATTTTATTTTCTCAGTGATAGGAGAAGAACTCGGTTTCATTGGATGTTTTATTCTGCTCATTCTTTTTACGGTGCTTATCTGGCGTATTGTCATAATCCTGAGAAAAATCAGGATCGATAAGCAAAGACTTGTCATTGCAGGCATTCTCTCATATTTTATATTTCAGATAGTCGTGAACATCGGTATGAATATCGGGATCATTCCTGTTGTAGGAATCCCACTTCCTTTTATCAGTTACGGAGGAAGTAGTTTGCTTGTTAATATGGTTTCAATGGGGCTTATTTTTAAATATGCCAGGGAGCGAAGTTTTGTGTAATGAAAATTGGTTAAAATTTTTCTTGCATGATTTTTCACACACACAGAAAAATGTATAACTTATGAAAATTAAAAAATTATTTGATGACGCCCTTCGAGAACACAAGAAAGTTATCGACGGATTAGAAGCTTTTTATCCGGTTATTGAAGAAATTGCTTCACAAATGTCCGAAACTATAAAAAGGGGTAATAAGATTATGCTCTGCGGAAATGGCGGAAGTGCTGCGGATGCACAACATATTGCAACTGAGTTCATGGTACGGTTCCGCGGAGATTTCAACAGAAGGTCTCTTCCGGCAATTGCGCTTACCACAGACACCTCGCTGCTCACGGCGTGTGCAAACGATTATGGTTATGATGAAGTCTTTAAGCGCCAGGTTGAAGGGCTTGGGAATGAAGGTGACCTGCTGATCGGGATAAGTACAAGTGGGAATTCCCCGAATGTGTTCAAGGCACTGGAATATGCAAACAAGCAGAATATCAATACTGTGTTGCTGGCAGGGAGAGATGGCGGGAAGATCGCGAAAATTGCAAGATATTCGATTATCATTCCCCATAAGGATACAGCCCGAATCCAGGAAGCTCATATTACAGTAGGACATATCCTCTGCAGACTTACCGAAGAACTAATTTTTATAATAAACCCATAGATAAGGAGATGAAATGGCGAAGAAAAAGAAAACTGACGAAAAATATGCCTATGATGCTAGGAAATTCTGCGTACCTGTAACAAAGATCGGCAGCTTAGAGAGCATTCAATTTGTAATTGATGACTTTATTGTGAAGAAGGTGACCTTCTGTGTCGACGGCAGCGATGACCGCTGGGAAGTCTGGCGTATCGAAGAAGAAGGAGATTCTGATAAGATCAAGAAAAAGGATTATCCGAGAAAGCCAAAATTTCTATATATTAATGGCAAGAAGATCGATTATATTCTTAAAAAATAAAAAGGAGAAAAGATGTCTCTAATAGATGGAATTTTTGCTCGCGAGATATTAGATTCTCGTGGGAATCCAACAGTTGAAGTTGATGTTATGCTTGAATCCGGTTGCTGTGGTCGGGCTGCAGTTCCTTCAGGGGCTTCGACCGGCGAGTATGAGGCAGTAGAGCTTCGTGATGAAAATGATGACCGATATAATGGAAAAGGCGTACGAAGAGCGGTCAGAAACATAAATGAAATAATTACACCTGAAATACTGGGTATCGAAAGCGACAGGCAGGTTGAGATCGATGCAATAATGTGTGAAATGGCAGGATCACCAAACAAAGAAAAACTAGGAGCCAATGCGGTTCTTGGTGTTTCTATGGCAGTAGCCCGAGCTACGGCACTGGAATTGGAGCTCCCGTTATACCGTTATTTAGGTGGCACAAATGCAAAGACCTTACCGGTTCCTATGCTGAATGTGCTCAATGGTGGCAAGCATGCTGATAATAACGTTGATGTTCAGGAATTCATGATCATGCCGCTGGGGGCTGATAACTTTGCACAATCTCTGCAAATGGCTACGGAGACCTTTTATGCTCTGAAAAGTATCCTCAAAAATGGTGGCTATAGTACTGCGGTTGGTGATGAGGGTGGATTTGCACCAAACCTGGGATCAAACGAAGATGCAATTAAATTTATACTGAAGGCGATTGAAACTGCCGGATATCGTCCCGGAGAAGATATCTCAATTGCGCTGGATTCTGCTGCATCATCTTTTTTTCAATCAGGCAAATATGTTTTCAACACAGGCAAAACCGAAAAGCTGTCAAGTGCTGACCTTGTAGAGGTTTACAAAGGATGGATCAAGAAATATCCCATTGTTTCTCTCGAAGACGGACTTGATGAAAATGACTGGAAGGGATGGAAGCTCCTTACCGATGAGCTTGGCGATAAAATTCAGATCGTTGGTGATGATATTTTTGTAACAAATATCAGATTGCTGAACCGCGGGATCCAAGAGGGTGTCGCGAATTCGATACTCATAAAACTGAACCAGATCGGCACCGTGACGGAAACACTGGACACTATCGAGAGGGCAAAGAATGCAAGCTATACTTCCGTTGTGTCACACCGCTCCGGAGAAACCTGTGATACCTTCATTGCAGACCTCGCAGTGGCAGTGAACAACGGACAGATCAAGACCGGCTCAACATCTCGTTCCGAACGTATTGCAAAATACAATCAGCTTCTGCGAATCGAAGAAGAGCTTGGTAAAATAGCACAATTTCCAGGGAAAAATCTCTTTAAATATTCAAAGTAAATACATTATGGATGCCCGAAGAAGGAAAAAATCCACAAGTTTGCGGAGCAATATAACAATTTTTCTGATCCTTCTCCTTCTCGGGCTTGTATGGTTTTTGTTTTTTTATAAATATAGTGTCATCAAAATTTTAAGAACGAACTTTCTCATAACCCAGAAAGTTGAACGAATCGACAAACTTGCACAGGAGCGGGAAGTTCTGGAAGAAGAAAAAAAGAAACTTGAAGAACAGGATCCAAAAACAATTGAGAAAAAAGCCCGTGAGCTAGGTCTTGCAAAAGAAGGCGAAACCATTATCCGTATCAAAAAAGTGGCTGAAGATGAAAAAGATAATTAAAGGAAAGTTGCTTTCCTCCATTTCCCCTCTTGAGATTTTATATCTTGATCCTGGATATCTTATTATTTCTGAAGATGGCAAAATAGAGGAGATAGGCAAAGAAATGCCAAAGGGAGCAGGGCCGGATTCGGAATATTTAGATTTTTCCAGCAAGCTGATCTGCCCGGGTTTTGTCGATATTCATAATCATCTTCCACAATTTACTTTGAGCGGATTATACAGAGGTAACCTTCTTGAATGGTTGACCGACATTATTTTTCCAGTAGAGGAACGGTTTTCATCCCCCGAAGTTGCAGAAATATTTGCAGAAAGATTTTTTCAGGAGCTGCTAAGTAAGGGCACCACAACAACGAGTTCATATGTAACGATCCATAAAGAGGCAACAGAGGTTGCTTTTAAGTGTGCGAAAAAATCTGGCATCAGAGCATTTCTCGGTAATGTGCTTATGGACCAGAATGCACCGGAGCATCTCATTAAAGACATGCAAGTTTTGATGCGGGATTCCAGCGATCTTATTGAAAAATGGGAAGGGCATGATAATGGGAGACTGCACTATGTGCTCACACCTCGATATGCTCCTTCCTGTTCCTTTGAATTACTGCAAGGAATAGGGCAAATCGCAAAGAAATTTGATGTACACATCCAGTCACATCTTGCAGAAAGCAAAGCGGAGATCGCAGTAGTAATGAAAACGTACTCTGATTTTGAAAATTATACCGATATCTATCTTAAGGCAGGTTTGCTAACCGAAAAAACCACCATGGCACATTGTGTCTATCTGGAAGACGAAGAGATAAAGATGCTCAAAAACACAGGCACGAAAATCAGCCATTGCCCTTCATCGAACCTGTTTTTACAGAGCGGTATTATGCCATATAGAAAATTAGAGAAGAGCGGGATTCCAATCGGACTGGGAACAGATGTAGGCGCCGGATACAGTTTATCAATGTTTTCTGAAATGAGGGAAGCCATAGAATCATCAAAGACAATACATTTTCTTGATCCTTCTGCAAATTATAAGCCCATTACTTCCACAGAAGCATTCCATCTTGCCACACTTGGAGGAGCAAAAGCACTCTCGATAGAAGACGAGACAGGCAGTCTTGAAAAGGGAAAAAGCGCGGACTTTTCTGTAATTGATATTGCGCAGCTAGATGTGTGCGGTGAAGATTTTTTTTCAAAACCCGAAGACCTTATTTCAAAACTAATATATGGAAATGGAGAGAATTACATCGAAAAAGTCTTTGTGCGGGGAAAACAGGTTTTCAATAAATAAATACCACATCCTTGCAGGGAGCATTTCCAAACCATATTTATTTTATTTCTTTACAAAAATTTTTATTGATAATCATTTGCTATAATTCGTTTTCTTAAAAATTTAATCCTGATAATATTATGTATTATGTTATAGTAAAATAGATGTTATAATTCTTAAAAGCAAATAATACATTAAACTAATAAGAAAAGTAAAATGATTGGAGGTTAGCAAAATGATAATCATAGGAATAATAATTATTATTTGTAGTTTAATTTTTACCGGATGGGCATTAGTTACAAATAAATCAAAGACAACAGGATTAGTAATATTCTGCTTGTTGGGAATCTTTATAGGCATTGTTTTAATTTTCAATGAAAGAGCCACTGAAATAGTGGTAAAAGATATCGGAACAATTAAAATAGCAAAAAAATCAGCTCAAGCAGATGCAAAAGCTGTTGATGAATTAAGGAAGAGGATTGAATCAGAAGCAATAAAAATTCAAGAGGTTAAAGAAAGACTGTATTCCATGTTTAAATTAAACGCAAGTGGTAGTATAGATCCATTGAGACCAATGAATTTTGATTTCTGGGAATTTGTTGCTGACGCGGGCATTGTAACCGCAATGGATCTGCCTGTTACAAGCGAAGCCCCAAGAGGTTCCCAAATGGGTTATGTATTTAGGGTTGGGTCCAATAATATCTTAGGTATTATTTCTGAGGCAGATGGAACAGGGGGTGTTGAGAATAAAAAAATCTTTGGGTATGTTGATTTGGAAATGAAAAATTCAGATAATGGAATTATTTTTAAATCACAAAATGGATATCGGTGGAAACTAGCAGTAGACAATGATGGAACACTAAGAATTCGAAAAATATAAACAAGTAAATATTCAACACATCTCTTCATATATAGTTATTTTATTTCTTTACAAAAAACTCAGCTTAATGAATTTCCATTTATGGTTAATCGCAAATAGAATGAAAATCATTTCTTTGCGGATCGGTTTTATTCACGGACCGTTCGCAAATAAGGAGAAAACATCTTCGACTTGTAACAAGGTAATTCTTTCTTATTTTGGAGAGCATCGAGCTCCTCGATGTAGGGTAGCTCGAATTAGAAGCCGACGGAGTCGGCAACTCCAAAAAGAAAGAAGCGATGTCATTCCCGACACCGATCGGGAATCCAGCATTAAACAATCATGCTTTGGGAGTCTCTCGATTGCAATGTAAAAACCTTTTAAACGATAAATTTTTTGGTTTGGGTTCATAAAATGGTCACGTTTATTTTAGTTAAGGTGAAACCTGTACAATTTTCATACCCTCATTATCTATAAGCAGTGCATAACTACCTGAAAGAATTAATGAAGAAGGTTCCGCAATCATTTCATAATAACCAATAATACACGGATTTATAATAGAAGATATATCTATTGCAACCAATCCAATTTCGGAATCGGATATATATGCATATGAATTATCCACGTGAACTCCGGTGACAAATCCATCAGTTTCTACCTCTGCAACATAGGTTGGTAAAGCAGGATTCGAAACATCAAGAATGAGAAGACCATCTTCACTATCTGCGATAAATGCATAATTGTTCTGAACAAAAATATCTTTAGCGCCGGTTGTTGAGTAGGTTGCGCTTAATGAGGGATTGAAGGGGTCTGTTATATCAAAAATTGCAATTCCATCTAAACCCTGAGCAATATAAGCATTAGTGCCATCAACACAAATACTTTGAGCATGACCACTGCTGGAGACATTTGTCACAAAATCAGGAGTTGAATTTAATATAAAGAAAATAGTCAACCCGTTGTCACCATCAGAAATATAAGCAAAATCACCAACGACTTCGATATCATATGGAATTCCTGACGTCAAGCTGCTGCCGGATATTTGAGGATTAAGTGGATTTGTAATATCGACGGAGGTGATAACTCCAGGAGCAGTACTGCTAATATGGCTTGTTACATATAAAAAATCATCTTCTACATCGGCAGAAAGAACTCTGCCCTCAAAGTCATTCATTGTGTGCACAATTTCCGGAATCTCAGGATTGCCAAAATAGATTATCTGCAAACCTTCATAATTGTCTGGCACGTAAGCATACCAGCCGGAAGTAATAATATCTTGAGCAACCCCCGGCGTATTTACAGAACCGATTAGATCGAGAAGAATATTTATCTGTGCTTCATTACTGTTTGCAGAGATATAAGTGCCGGAATAAGCTTTCACTCTGTAATAGAAAGTTCCGCAGGTCTCTGTGATGTTATCAATAAAAGAAACTGTGTTGCTATCTACAGTCGCATAATTAGTTACCCAGTCGGTGCCGCCGATCTTTTTATCGATATGGAAACCGACCTCACCTTCACTGTTGTCCTGCCAGGATAGCTTGATCTTGTTTTGATCGAGTTTTTGCAATGTAAGATTTGAAGGAGCTGGAAATGTAATATTGTAATGAATATCAATACTATCAGACTTAAAATTATTAAAAAATGCATATATCCTATAATATACAATATTAGAATTAATTACCACAGTTGAATCAATCCATGATGTTGCATTTTGCGGTGTGGAATGAATATTGTTAATCCAGTCTTCTTCATCAATTTTTCTATCTATCTTAAAGCCCTGCTCGAATTGGCTATTATCATCCCAGTTTAATTCAAATGTATGTGCGTTTTGCTGTGTGCAAATTAAGTTACTCGGTGCAGGTAATGTGTTTGTTGAATCTTCAATAAATCCCGAAGTTTCGTTCTCAAAATAAGCACAAATTTTAAAGTAATTCATTACTCCGGGTATAACATTTTCATCGGAATATTCTTCAGTATTTTCAGGCAGGTCGAGTGAATCCCAGACCGTTGTTTCACCTCGTTTTATAAATAATCTATAACCTTCTTCATCCTACCTTTGACAGTTGTACCCAATTAATTCAATATCAAATCGTGTAAACCCGCATGAATAAAGGATTCTTTATTTTTGTTTTCAAACAAATTCTAAATTGTAGGGACAACTATTTAATTAACAATGTATTTATATAACTA
>JAUWMT010000031.1 GCA_030613025.1 Candidatus Cloacimonadota bacterium | reverse complement strand
ATTTCGAATAATTACCAATAAAATTCTATATATTACACTCCAAAATCCAAAATCTAGATATTTATGCTTTGTTGAAATATGAAGTATATGAAATTTATCACTCACTCAAAACTGGGGTTTTTATAGTGAACTCATATATATTTTTAACAATTCTGGAGGAAGGGCATTAGGTTTCTCAAATACCGATGAAACACCTCGTGAATTTTCAGTAGAGAATTCCGTGATAAAATATAATTATCCTGATACTGATCCCGATTGGGGTTATGGTGGTGGTATAAATATCGGTGGTAGAATGACAATACCAGACATTTTTTATGGAGTTTTTAAGAATGTAGAAATTACAAATAATGTTAATAATGATACATTTTGGTTTGGCTCATCTGTAGCTTTAAGTGTTCGTAATAATGCAAAAGTTGATGTAATTAACGCAACGATTGGTGATAATACTACTCCAACAGGTGGAGCAATTGTATTAGACTGGGGTGCAGAAGTAAATATTATTAACTCGATTCTTTATGGAGATGATCCTCGGGAAATATTTCTAGACAATACCAGTTCAGATCATCCAAGTACGGTAACAATAAAGAATTCATTGGTTCAGGGAGGAGAATCTGGAATATGGGATTATGGTGGTTTTAATTATATAAATTGGGAAGAAGGGAATATAGATGATAACCCTGAATGGATTGGAACAGGAGATTATCCTTATGCACTTTCGGCTAATTCTCCCTGCATAGATGCTGGCACAATAGATACAACCGGTTTGAATTTACCTGCTTACGATCTTGCAGGTAATCCAAGAATAAAGAATGGCAGAATAGATATGGGTGCGTATGAATTTCAGTACCCACCTGCTGTTGATCCGTCACATGATTATAATAACTGGCTCTATACACTGCAGAATAATCCCAATCCCTTTTATGAAGGAACATCAATACTTTTCAGTGTGCACAACAGTCATAATGTAGAAGATATCACACTATCAATTTACAATTCGAAAGGGCAATTGGTGAAACGTTTTACTTCAGAGAACCATGATTTTTCACCCTACACGGAAGTCTAGTGGGATAGCACAGATGAACAGGGCAAGCAAGTTGCGCCCGGAACATATTTATATAAACTTGAATATAATGGCAATGCTGTGGTTAGGAAGATGGTTTTGCTTCGCTAACGCTCAGCAGTGAGGAGAGAGGAGTGAAGAGCGATCCGGCTTCATTACTTTACGCCTTGACAGGTCCGACTTCGTTGCACTACACCGTGACTTGCCTTCTTTCCGACCCCGACAAGTCGGGTGAATCACGGCTCAGCAAGCAGGAGAGTAAATCGTAGAGCTTGTAGCGATAACTAATTCCCGTTGTCATTCCCAACCCTGCCCAACTTGATTGGGTATTGGGAATCCAGAAAAATCAGCCAACAGCAGATTCTCGATTCCCGAAGTTTTGGAAGGTAATAATAAAATACAAAAAAACTTTGTCATTCTGAGCGGATCACTGATGAAATCGGTGAGAAGCGAAGAATCTATTTATTGTAAATATTCTCCATTTTTTATGCTAATATTTACAACCAAACTAAAGCATCGGGGTAGAGACGGGTTTATCCCGTCGGTAAAATAAGCACAGCAAATAGACTCTTCGACTACACCTTTGCACTTCGTGCTTCAGGTATGCTCAGAGTGACAATATTTGTTTTGTTGTTGAGAGAAGGGCATAACTTACTCGATCTTCACCAGCTCATAATCGGACGAACCCATGCCGAGTTTTTCTGCATAAGAAAAAATATTCTCCCACAAGATGTCCGGATAGAGCTCCTTGAAAAGGTCTTTGCCTGCTCTTTCATTGATAAGATCGATGGATGCCCTGTCAATCGCCACAATATCCTTTGAGAAGAGAATGCCAATGTTCGGCACAATATATTCGCCGTGAATATTTGCACAGTCGCACAATCTCGTGATGTTGTTAAGGAAGTTCACATAAAACATCTTATCTCTTTTATGGGATGTTACCGCATGAGCATATTCTGTGATTTTTGTATTGAGGAATTCAGACGAGGTATTCCATTTGATCCTGATCGCAATAAAAGGACATACAGAGATACACATACTACAGCCGGTGCATAATTCCTCATCAATATGTGCCTTGCCGTTTTCTTTAATACTGATAGCATTCACCTGGCACCACTGCACACAGCGATCACAACCAACGCATCTATCGCAATTTATACTTGGTCTGGAGGTGCTGTGCATTGCGAGTTTGCCTTTGCGGGATGCACATCCCATGCCGATATTCTTGATCGCAGCACCAAAACCCGCTGCTTCATGACCTGTCATGTGGGTGAGTGCAAGAATCGCATCAGCATGATGAATATCACTTCCAATGTGCGCTTCTTTTGTTTCCTTTGTATCTATTTTTACAATCTCTTCGCTTTGTCCCACAAGCCCGTCTGCAATGATGACAGGCGCATTGACCACAGACCGCGCATAGCCGTGCCGAGTTGCTAGATTGGTATGATCGATGCTATTGACCCTATTTCCGGCATAGAGAGTGTTTGTGTCTGTCAGAAAGGGTTTTGCATCAAGTGCTAGAATCCTGTTCACAAAATAGCGTACATAACGCGGGTTGATCACACTGAAATTGGTTTCTGCACCAAAATGAAGCTTAACCGCAACTTTGTCATGCTCACGGATCGTATCTTTGAATCCTGCCTGCGAAAGCGTATCTCCGATTTTATCAAAGATGGAGCGCTGAAATGTAGTATGAAAATCGATGAAGTACACTTTGTTTTTCATGGACCTCCTTTTAAAACATGTCTTTAATGAACACAATGTCCTGCGGAAATAATCTGTCTATATATTTTATAATTTCTTCGGAAATCTCTATCTCGCCATAAGTTATCAGGTCGTAGATCGAACTCCTTCCGATGAACATTCGTGAAAAGGAATCGATTGTGCATTTCAAAATATAATCAGATTTTTCTATAAGCTTGATCTTTCCTTTATTGATTTTGAAAGCGAAGGAACGACTTTCTTTTTCTGCAAGCGGATCGGAAACCTGCAATTCAAAATCAAATGTAATATTTCTCGGGATTTGGTATTGAAGCATCGCCTCTTTCACATTGACGACCTTGAACATCATAAATGATTTCCATCCAATTGCGTGAAGGTTGCATGGAGCGAAATGATACACATCAAAATCTTCGGGAAGACTGATGACCACTTCTTTCGCCTGATCTCTGTGAGTTTTGAACAAAGCAAATAATCCCCTTGCACCTTCGTAATTTATAAAACCGAAGTCCCGAACCCGAATGTTCACCTCGAACTCATCTTTCGTCCTTTTGTAGTAGTAGATCACGTATGCAACGTCTTTTCCTGCATGTCTGATCAGGTAATAGAACAGTTCTTTTATTTCTTCCCGTTGGTACATTATTTCTTCTTTCCAGAAATGTATATCCCTGTAGGTTGAGCCATTGTATAGTGATGCAAAGGTTTTCTCGATTGCGGTAAAATGTTCAGGAGAAGGTTTATCGATCCTGATAAACTCATACTCTTCTTTCGCCAGTTCAATATCCAGCACATTTATCCTGCACCGCAATCTTTGTGAAGCATTTGTCCAGCCGAATTTCTGGTAATATTTTGGCTTGAAGGGCTGCAGGCACGAAGTAAGATATCCCTGCTCGATCATATCCTTTTGCATGACTTTAAACTGTTCTCGTACCATTCCCCGATTTCGCGCTTCGGGCATGGTAACCACCCCACCGACACCAGCCATTTTAAATTTTCTATTATGAATATTCTGATGAAAGGGATAATAGAACATTGCCGAGGATACTGCTCCCTTTTCTTCTGCAACGAATCCCCTGCAGAAGTTTATTGCCCCTTGAATATATTGCTCGGAATCCTTCTGTGACATGTTAAAACAGCATTTCACCATTTTAACAAAACTATCCTTGTCACTTTTTGTAAAAGGTCGTACTATCATGTTTTTCTCACCGCAATTTATTGAATGACAATATTTTAGGGGCGTTGATTTAGTTGACAATAAATAAAGAACTTTTGATTTGCTAACATAGCTAAGGATTTGAAGTCAATGAAAAAAAACGTTATTTTGTTATTGCTTTTTGCATTTTTCTGCACCTCTCTTTCCGCGCAGGTTGTGCTGGTTCCGTTGAATCATGATGTTTATGATTTCTTAGAGAGAATGCAGGTAAAGGGAATGGCCGGACGTTACTTCGACGGGATCAAACCCATTCCAAGAACTGATGTTCGGGAATATATAGTGCACATCTATGACCATGACGATTATTACCAGCTTTCTGAATATGAGAAGGAACAGCTTGAAGAATTTTTAGAGGAATTTTTCTACGAACAAAAGTACAGCCCGACCAGCAAAGAAGTATCGACTGATTTTTTAGAAGGTTTCATTCGTCTTTTCACTGAGGAAGAGGTTGATACTACCCGGGTTGAAAAAGAGAAATGGGAACTTCTGAAATTTCCTTATAAATTTTATTCGGGAGAGAGTTTTATCTCATTTGAGCCAAAATTCCAGGCGGAATATCACTACAACAGCAGCGACACCTCGACCTTTGCAGAAAACTATCAGCGGCTCACAGGTGGAGGATACATATTCGGCTATCTTGGAGATAATATAGGGTTCTCTTTTTACGGTGTGAATAATGCAGTTCAGGGTAATGATTTCGATGTGAAGAAAATTGATTGCCAGGATCAGGGAATTGGCGTGGAACACAAAAGAGGTGGAAATTACTTTTATGAAGAAGTGGATGCAGCAGTATCTTTTTCTACAAAATATGCCGATCTGACAATCGGGAGGTTCTCAAACTACTGGGGATGCGGACACACCGGCTCGGTTTCTCTGAGCAATAAAGCGCCATCCTATCCGCAAATTATGGTGCGGGCAAAATTCAGCAACTGGCTGAAATTTGTTTATTTCCATGGCTGGTTAGAGAGCAATATTCTTGATGACAGCACTTCATACTGGATCAATTATGGTAATGATCAGGTATTTGATAGAGAATTCTATAAGAAAAAATACGTGGCAACACACCGCTTGGAGATCTCACCTTCAGAGAGATTCAGTTTTGGCTTGAGCGAACTCCTTTATTACGGCGAGCGCGATCCCGAATTAGTATATTTCATACCAATAATGCTGTTCTGGTCTGCACAGCGATACACAAACGATCAGGACAATGAAATGATCGGGCTGGATTACGAATGGATTCCCTGGAATGGCGTCAAAACTTACGGCTCTTTGCTCATCGACGAGATCGCTTTATCAAAGATGTTCAAGAAGAATGAATCTCATAACTATATTGCCTATCAGCTCGGTGCATACCTTGTCGAACCCTTTATGGATGGACTTGATTTTCGGCTTGAATATACTCACCTAAATCCCTGGGTCTATACACACAAATTCCCGATCAATTATGGCACTTCAGATGATTACTGGATGGGCTACTGGACTGGGCAGAATGCGGACAATCTGTATTTTGGAATAGATTACCAACCAAATAAAAAATTAAAATTTTCTGCCGATTATTCCATCTATAGAAAAGGAGCGCAGGACAGCATAAAATATCAATATCAAATTCCGCCTGTGGAAAAGTTTCTCTATGGTCATCAATATACGAAAAATACCCTTTCTCTGGGATGTTCGTATGAGATCTTTCCCGAACTTGAAGCAGAACTTGGCTTCCGATATACAGACTGCAATGTGAACGAAGAAAACATAGCACTTGCCGAGCAGGGTGAGTATGTGAATCCCGTGTATTACAAAAGCGATTTCACTCAAACGACAATTTCAATTTTACTTTCCTATAGATTTAATTAATATATAATTCATCATGAAACTTTTTCTCCGCATCCTATCCTACTTGAAAAAGGTATGGCCCAATGTCATTCTCGGATTATTCGCTCTGGTTATTTATGCATCTTTCAGCGGTATTTCATTAGGAATTGTTTATCCGATTGTCGATGAGATATTTGTAAAGCAAACAGAAGAAGAGTGGAAGGCGGACGAAGCGAGCAGAAGTTCTGCAAATCTCTCATATATATTCGGAGAAGCGGACTGGTTACTTGATAAAGGCGTGCAGGCAGTCAAGCATAACTGGAAAGAGAAGGATCGCTTTGACAAAATAAAAGAAGAGGTCGGTGCTTCTTTGAAAGAATTTTCAGAGAGGAATTCGAAGAGCATGATACTCAAGTTGCTTCTTGTGCTGGCGGTAATTTTGTTTTTTATCCGAAGTATCTCGATGTATTTTCAACAGATCATTTTCAAGCAGATCGAGGAGAAGGTCATCATGTTTATCAGAAATGATTTCTACGAAGCTATTCTCAAGAAGCCGATCGAATTCTTCCACAACCAGAAACTCGGCGAGATCATTTCCAGAGCTGTGAATGACGTGAATATGATCCGCGGATTGACTCTCAATTCCGTAACAAATCTCATTAGAAACCTGCTTCTTGTTACCGTTTATGTCTTGATGATGGTTGCGGTAAGCGCACGGATGTCCATGATGATGCTATTTGTGGTTATTCCGATTTCGGTTATTGTTAGCTTGATATCCGGCGTTCTGAAGCGGAGAAGCCGAAAGGTGCAGCAGAAATTTGCGGATATTACCTCTATTTTACAGGAAACAATAATGAATATACGCATCGTATTTTCCTTTGCAATGGGGAATTACGAACGTGCACGCTTCCTCAAAGAGAACAAGAAATTCTATAAGAAATCAGTCCACATGATAAGAGCCGGACAGTTGGTAACTCCTTTTACAGAATTTATGTCTGTCATGATCACCCTCGTCATTATCTGGTATGGCGGATTGCTGGTTCTGGATCCTCAAAACGCGATGACTGCCGGGAAATTTTCACTTTTCCTTGTTGCATTGCTTGCAAGTTTACATCCTATCAAAGAAATCGCAAGGGTCTATTCTGAGATCAATAAAGGACTTGCTGCAGCAGAACGGGTATTTGAGGTTATTGATGAGCCGGTAAATCTTAAGGATAAGGATGATGCAAAGTCAATAACTGCCTTTACCGAATCCATTGTGTTTAATGATATGTCATTCAAATACCCTACCTCTGACATAGTGCTGAGAGATATAAATCTTACAATAAAAAAAGGAGAAGCCATTGCCTTTGTTGGTCCAAGCGGTGGAGGAAAATCCACTATGATGGATCTGCTGCTCAGATTTTATGATCCGGCAAATGGCGCCATCAGGATCGATAATATAGACATGCGGGATTACAAGATGGATGACATCCGCAATCTTATGGGTATGGTAACCCAGGAAGTGATACTTTTTGACGACACTGTGGCGCATAATATTTCCTACGGCCGGCTCGATGCTTCAAAAGAAGATATCATTCAGGCAGCGAAGGCAGCAAACGCTCATGATTTTATTATGGAGCTAGAAGACGGATATGAAACCATAATTGGGGAGCGCGGTGCGAAGCTTTCGGGTGGCCAGAAACAGCGTCTTGCGATTGCAAGGGCAATTTTGAAAAATCCGCAGATACTCATTTTTGATGAAGCAACCTCTTCGCTTGATGGGGAATCCGAGTACCAGGTTCAGGAAGCAATATACCGCCTGATGAAGGACAGAACGACACTCATCATTGCGCATAGACTTTCTACTATCAGAAATTGCAGTAAGATCATTGTTATAGACAAAGGCATCATTGTGGAACAGGGTTCGCACGAAGAATTGATCGAGCAGGGCAATCTTTATAAAAAATTATATAATATTCAGTTCAGAGATTTCTCTGAAGACAATAATTAGAACGACTATCTGGCGAGTTATTTGTGATAATGCTTCTCAAGAAATTCTTGACGTTAAGGTAGCTTCTCGAGCTTTTGGACAATACTTATGAGTTTAATAATTAAAGAAATTTTGTTGATCCTGGCAGCTTACCTTTTAGGTTCGTTTTCTTTTGCACGTTTGTCCACGCGTTTTTACAGCAAGGTGAATATCTATAAGGCAGGAGACTTCACGGCGGATGCAGGGAATGTGTACCACCATGTCAGCAAAGCAATTGGAATTCTCTGCTGGCTTATAGATTTTATGAGGGTGTATCTCATCCTTTTTCTTACCCAGTATTTCTTCTTGAAGGACAGTCCCGTTTTGCTCATGTTTGTTGGCCTTGCAGCTGTAGTTGCGCATTATTTCCCTGTGATACACCGTTTTTCAGGGGGACACAGCATTCTTCCGTATATTGCCTTACTGGCGTATTTTGCTCCAATTCCTACCCTTCTCGTAGCAGCCATTTCAGGTATAATTATTATTGCGTATAAACAGATCCGTTTCTCAAAATATCTTATGGTCATTATGGTTCCTGTAGTGAGTTATTTTTATAACCCTCTGAAGAATGTGAAGGTGGAAGTGAAGTATTTACTGCTCGCCTCTATAGTAATGGGCGTGGTGAATTTTCTTATTTCAAGACGACACAGTAGTGAGATATAAATGACTAATACAAAGAAAATTACAATTAGAAAAGTAGATTCAAAAGCCGATCTTAAGGCCTTTATTAAGATTCCATGGACCGTTTATAAAAATGATAAGAACTGGGTTCCGCCCCTAATAAGCATGGAGAATGAGAGATTTGATCCTGAGAAGGGTGCCTATTTCAAGAATGCCGAAGTCCGGTTTTTCATTGCATATCGCGGTGAACGTCCGGTAGGAAGAATTGTCGCGCATATCAATCATACACATAATGAATTTCATAAGGACAAAGTGGGATTTTTCGGGTTTTTTGAGTGTATGCCGGATTATGAAGCTGCCGAAGCGCTTTTTCATGCTGCTTCCGAATGGCTGAAGGAGCGAGACCGGGATATCATTCGCGGTCCCATGAACTACTCGACCAATGATGAATGTGCTTTGCTGGTAAAAGGATTTGGCTCGCCACCAGTTGTGATGATGCCGTACAATCCACAATACTATGAGAGCTTTATCGAAAAATTTGGCTTTCATAAAGAAAAAGACCTTTATGCATTTTTTTTAACGGTGGATGGCATACCTGAACGCTTTGAGCGGCTCATAGGCAAGATAAAAGAGCGCAGGAATTACACCATTAGAAAGTTACGCAAGAAGCACTTTGTGGAAGATGTCGGGATTGTTTTTGAAATATACAACAATGCATGGCAGTATAACTGGGGTTTCGTACCCGTGACCAAGCCAGAGATGGTGCATCTTGCAAAAGAATTGAAGGACATTATTGATTTTGACCTTGCATATATTGTGTATATCGAGGATAAACCGATCGCTTTTTCTCTAGCGCTTCCCGATGTAAACCAGGCACTTATAAAGGTGAGGAATGGACGGTTGCTGCCCTTTGGGTGGCTCAAACTTCTCATTGCCAAGAAGTATATAGACCAGGTAAGGGTTGTTACTCTCGGCATCGTGAAGAATTATAAAAATATCGGTATTGATACAGTGTTGTATTATGAAACCATCAAAACCTGCATAAAAAAAGGTATGCCAAATGGCGAGATGTCATGGGTGCTGGAAGATAACATTCGCATGTGTCGTCCTATAGAACGAATGGGCGGGAAGATCTATAAAACCTATCGGGTGTACGACAAGGAACTTTCTTAACTCGGATGAACCGAGACCAAAAAATAATGCAACCACCCGTCTTCATTTCATTACGCCGTGGCAGGCAGAGGGCACCAGTCTCCGTTTCACTACATCTTGGCAGGCAGAGAAAATCTCCTCTTGAGAGGAGTCCCCGATTTATCGGGGGAGGTGTGTTTCATTTAATATTCAAAATGTTTTCATCAAAAAACATAAAAAATTGTAGAATTAAGTAACTAACTTACAAAGTTTTCGCAGGTGTAATGAATTTATCCTTTCTTAACTCCCTTTTTCTCATTGGGCTGGCAGCAGCAATAATCCCCATCCTCATCCATCTTTTTATTAAATACAAGCCCAAAATTGTTTACTTCAGCTCTCTGCGCTTTTTGAAAGAAGTTCAGAAAAAAAAATCACGGCTTCTTAGATTGCGCGAACTTCTGTTGCTCATAACAAGAATACTTATCATAATTTTTTTCATCCTTGCCCTTGCCCGACCTGTCCTGAAAGCTCTCCTTCCGCAGAAAAGCACATCTCATGCGCCAACTGCGATAACGCTGATTCTTGATAACAGTTTCAGCATGAATTATCTCGAAAAAGAGAATCCTACATTCTCTGATGCCAAGCAGAAAGCTCAGGAGATACTCGATCTTTTAAATGATAAAGACAGGGTGATGCTTGTGAGTCTTGAGCCAGCTTACAATGCTGGACACGAATATTTCACAAGCCCTTCTCAAGCAGCAAAAGAACTTCCCTTGATCTCGATTTCCGATAATACACAAGCATTACAGCAGGTGCTCGAGAACATGGAGCAAGAAATTACGAATATTGATATGATCAATAAGGAAATATACCTTATCACCGACGAGCAGCGTGTCCCGTGGAAAGATATTCGGGATGCAAAATTGACTGCTGACCTTTTTGTGATACCTGTTGGCGAGGACAGTGTTAGGCAAAATATTAGCTCTGTAAGTGCACGGTATGTTCCCAAAATTTTAAGCGGAACAAATGAACCTGTAATTCAGGCAGTAATAAAAAATAATTCATCAAAACTACTTTCTGATGTTATTGTGTCTCTAATTCTGAATAATATTACCCGGGCAGAAACTGCGCTCAATTTGAATCCCTATCAGGCAAAACAGCTTACCTTTGAAGTGCCCCGGCAAGGCGAACGGTTTCATTTCGGAGAGGTTCGTGTAAAAGATGAAATGCTTCCCGATGATAATGTATTTTATTTCAATTTTCCCGTGCAGAGCAAGCCGAAGATATGCGTGATTTCGTCCATACAACTGCCGGCAGCTCTTTCATCTATTCTTGATGTGATAACTCAGCAGCAGTGGGAACATAAAACTCCGCAGGAAATTAATGAGCAGATCATCGAGAACAATCAACTGTTCATATTGTATTCAACGAATGCTTTTAATGAAAAATTACGTTTCTTTGCAGATGAAATTTTGCAGAAAGGCAAAGCAATATTTCTTATACCCGATGAGCACTTATACCAAAGAAGTGGGTTGCAGGAATGGCTTATTGAACAAAATATACATTTTCAGAATATTAAGGAGAAATATTCAGATATTGATTTTGTCAACCGTGCTCACCCGATCTGCGCTGTGCTGGATGAGGAGCATTTTCAGTCTACCGATATATCCAAAATGTGGAAAGTGGACGCACCCAATTTTGTCCCACTTCTTACTTCGGACACCGGCAATCCCGTGCTTTTGATCAAAGATAATTTGTTACTTTCTGCAATCGATCTCACAGAGTCCTGGAGCAATATAATTTACCAGACCGTTTTCCCGGTTCTTTTTTATAATATTGGATATTATCTGGGGGATGTTTCTTCGGAGATCACTCAGTACACTGTTGGCAATGAACCGGCTGGAGGTCTCGAACTGGAAGGAGAGTTTACCTGCCAGATGCCTGATAGAGAGATCGTACCGCTGATCTTTACCGGGAAGAGAAGCTCATTCACACAAACCGACCGGCAGGGGCATTACTTTATTTATGATGACTCCGGGCTTGTGAAAGTGCTCTCCTTTAACGCACCAAGAGAGGAAAGCGACCTCTCACTATTAAGTTCTGCACAGAAAGAACAGATAATGAAAGATCACCAACAAATACATTTTCTGTCTGAAAAAAATTGGAAAGATGAAATATTAACATCGCGCTATGGGTACGAATTTTGGAAGAAGCTTTTATGGATAGTATTGGCGTTGCTGATCATAGAAATGGTTCTGGCATATTCAGGAAAGAGTATCTTTAAAAAATGAATCCAAGAAAATATTTAGCGCCGGAAGTTGCAGCCAAGCTTGATCGTTTCGAGCTTCGAGCCCGGTTGATCGTTGAGGGTTTCATTACAGGTTTACATAAATCACCCTATCACGGATTCAGTGTAGAATTTCTTGAGCACCGCGAGTATTTGCCCGGTGATTCTATCAAGCACATTGATTGGAAAGTATATGGGAAGACCGACAGGTATTACATCAAAAAATATGAAGAAGAAACGAACCTGAAGGCATACATTCTGCTGGATTGTAGCAACTCAATGGGGTTCAGCTCTCAGAAAATTTCAAAATTAGAGTATGGGAAAACCCTTGCTTCTGCGCTTACTTATTTGATGATCCGCCAAAAAGACGGCGTTGGGCTTTTAACTTTTTCTGAAAAAATTCATTCTTATATTCCTCCGCGCTCCACATCCGTACATCTCAACACCATTTTTAAAGAACTCGATAAAACACAGGCACGCTCAACAACGAACACACCAGATGTGCTGCATAATCTGGCTGACAGAATAAAAAAGAGGGGCTTAATAATTCTCATTACAGACCTGCTGGATGATCCGGAAAAAGTCATGCTCGGGTTGCAGCATTTTCGCCACGAGAAGCATGAGGTAGTACTTTTCCATCTTCTTGACCGGGAAGAGATCGATTTTTCCTATAATAAGAAGACACGATTTATTGATATGGAAACAGGTGAGGAGATAATTACCCAGCCGTGGGAGATAAAGAAGACTTATCAGAAGAAGATCGAGGAGATGAAGGCGTATTTTTCTTCGAAGTGCCATACTTCCTATATTGATTATGTGCCGGTTACGACTTCCACTCCTTATGATAAAGTGCTTTTTGCATATCTGATAAAGCGGCAGAAATTGTTATAATTTAGTGAGCTGTCATGGACCACTCCATGACAGTAACATTAAAAACCGTTGCCATTCTGAGCGAAACGAAGTGGAGAGCCTGTCACGGCGTAATGGAATGAAGACGGGAAGAATCTATTTTTTCAAAGCAAGTGACAATTCTGAAAAAATAGTTCACCGGTGAGTTCGTTGTACTCCTTATCAAAAGTGCCGCCTGTTACAAAGATTCGTATTGCCATAATGTCCTCAAAACTACATCGGGAACATCTGTTTTCCCATGTCAAAGTGCCCTTTGCTGAAGCGCTTCATCATTTTTTTCATTTGATCGAATTGTTTTAGAAGCTGGTTTACTCGCTGAAGCGAAGTGCCACTGCCCTGTGCAATTCTATGACGCCTGCTGCCGTTTATGATGTCCGGATGCTCGCGTTCTTTTAGGGTCATGGCAAGTATAATAGCTTCGATATGCTTGATCTCGTTCTCGTCAACTTTGATGTTTTTCATAAGCTTTGAATTGCTGCCGGGTAACATTTTCAGTATCTCATCCATGGGACCCATATTTTGCATTTTTCTTAGCTGATCCAGAAAATCATCAAGAGTGAAGAGATTTTTTTGAAGCTTCTTCTGCAGTTTCTCTGCCTCGTCTTCTTCAAAGACTGCTTCTGCTTTCTCAATGAGCGTGAGCATATCTCCCATGCCGAGAATACGTGATGCGATCCTGTCCGGATGGAATGCTTCGAGATCGCTGAGCTTTTCCCCGACACTTACAAAGCTTATTGGTTTTCCCGTGACTGCTCGTACCGAAAGGGCAGCTCCGCCGCGCGCGTCTCCATCGAGTTTTGTGAGGATAATGCCTGTGAGATCGAGCCGCTCGTTAAATTCCTTTGCGCTGTTCACCGCATCCTGCCCGGTCATTGCATCAGCCACATAAAGGATTTGGTCCGGAGATATAACTTTTGCAAGATCTTCAACCTCTTCCATCATCTTCTCGTCCACGTGCAATCTGCCGGCAGTATCGAATATCACAAGATTGCGGAATTCCTTCGCTGCATATTTCAAAGCGCCTTTTGCGATCCTGGTGACTTTTGTAGTATCTTCTGTATAAACAGGGATATCGATCGATTTTCCAAGCATTTCTAGCTGTTTGATCGCAGCGGGTCTGTACACATCGGCAGCTACGAGAATCGGTTCATAACCATTCTTTTTATAGTGCAGTGCCAGCTTGCCGCAGGCGGTTGTTTTTCCTGATCCCTGCAATCCCACGATCAATAATTTTGATGTTCTGTTTTTGGGAAGCGGTTTTTCCTCGACGTCGCATGTCATCAATTGAACGAGCTCTTCATTGACGATCTTTACGATCTGCTGCCCGGGTGTGAGCGATTTTTGGACGCGTTCTCCAAGTGATTTTATTTCAACGCTTTTGATAAAATCTTTTACAATTTTATAGTTTACATCAGCTTCCAGAAGAGCTAAGCGTATCTCTCTTAATCCGGATTTGATATCTTTTTCTGATAGTTTTCCGCGAGATTTAAGTTTTGAAAAAACCGAATTGAGTTTATCTGTGAGTGATTCAAACATTACGAAGTCCTGCTATTGTCTTTGCATAATTATCACTCTTAAAAATGAAACTTCCAGCCACAAGAATATTCACACCGGCTTCTTTCACGAGCGTTGCTGTTTGAAAATTTATTCCGCCATCGATCTCGATCTCTATCTGTCTCGAACCGATGATCTCTTTTGTTTTTCTGACTTTTTCTACGGATTTTTCGATAAATGCTTGACCCCCGAATCCCGGATGGACGGACATAATGAGCATGTAATCGATTTCGTTTATGATATCAGGAAGCACATCAAGTGAGGTTTCGGGATTAATTGCAATACCTGCTTTCACTCCTAACTTTCTGATCTTTCGGAATAAGCTCACATAATTTGCATCGGTTTCAATATGGAAGGATAGATAATTTACACCGGCATCAATGAATTTATCAATGAAATCAGCAGGATTGGTTATCATAAGATGCGCATCGAGGGGAAGAGGTGTGATCTTACGAATCTGTCTTACAAGTCCGGGACCAAAGGTCAGATTTGGCACAAAATGCCCATCCATAATATCGAGATGAAGCATATCTGCACCTGCTTGTTCCACTGCTAGGATCTCCTTTTCGAGGTGAAGGAAGTCCGAAGAAAGTATTGATGGGGCAACCTTAAGTTTCATATATCAGATTGTTTATGCAGTTATCTTTTTTCTTGAAAGAGAAAAAATGATATTTTTGATTTGATATGGTGGATCGAGCTGAGAGTTGATCTGATCCAAAATCTCGGTCTTTTTCAGCACAAGCTCCTGAAGCCAGATGTTATTTTCGACCAGTATGTAGAGCACATTATTATCAAGTTTCAGTATCCGGGTTTTATTGTCGAGAATATCTCCGACGATCCTCCGCCAGAGGAATGCAGTTTTTATTTCACGAGAAAATCCCTTTTCAGATAAGTTCTGAATAAGATTTTCTATTATCGAGCCAATTTTTACAAAAGATGACATTTACTCGATTTTCTTGGTAAAGACCATAGAAAGCCCTACCCAGGAGAAAATCGCGAGTAGCAGAACCAGATAATAGACAGTACTCAGTGCGCCGTAGCTCAAGTCATAACCGGACATTGCAAGTGCTGGAAGAAATGCAGCGATGAGCAACAGGAGATATCCAAGAACGGAGAATAAGCCGCCGTATTTATTGATGATAAGAACTGCAAAGGCACCGACCGCAACAAGGACTGCTGCAAAAACAAAGATAAGAAGCAGGGTTATGAAGGGGAATCCAAAATTACCAAATACCTGAGCCGGCAATAAACAGCCGATAAGTACTAAAAGAACACCGATAACTTTCTTTGCTATGAGATGAGCTTTAGTGGTAACTGTTCTGCGCTTGGAGTGTTTTTTTACAAAGAAACCAACACCGAATATCACGATAGCAGCAATCACCCAGAAAATGCTTGTGCGATAAGGGTCATCGCTGGCAAATCCGATAGCAGCAAATGCACACAGAATAACTATCCACATAATTACTTCTTTGATAATACTTATTACTTTTCTCATATATTACTCTTTCTCTTCTTTTTCAACCTTGATTTTCAAGGTTCCTTTTAAATCATCTTTGAGCTCAATGGTTACTTCGTGGTCACCAAGCTCTTTAATATGTTGTTCCATTTTTACGTTGTGCTTGTCAATAATTAAATCTTTTTCTTTGAGTTCGTTCACGATATCCTGCTCGTTTACAGACCCATAAAGATGACCGTTTTCGTCTGCTATGCGGGCGAAGAGCATCGGATTTTTTTCGATTTGCTTGATGATCATCTCTGCCTGTTTCAGTTCTTCGGCAAGACGTTTCTCTTCTTCGTCTTTGAATTTCTCGATCAATTTTTTATTTTTGTCGGTCGCCTGTATCGCAAATCCTTTTGGGAAAAGGAAGTTTCGCGCATAGCCGTCAGCAACCTTTACGACCTCACCGACGGTGCCGAGACTTTCGACATTTTTCTTCAAAATAATATTCATTCTTTATCTCCTCTATGATATGCAAATTTTCGTAATGGTAACCAGTTGTCAAGAAGACCTGCAACTGTGATAACAAGTAATAATATATAACTGAATATTGGAATTATCAACATGACAATTCCCAGGAATTTACTTTTTTTCATCATCGATTCCACATAACAATATAGAACCGAATAGCCCTGAATAAGATACAAAAGCCCGATAATAAAAAGTACATTATAACTGATAGCTCTAAATTTGAGGATGAACAGGATCAGTCCAAGCGCAACTCCAAACTGAACATAATAAGGGAATTTTATCTTGTTGAAGTACCATTTGAGTGAGCTTCTTTTCGAATAAATAAGTGCACCCGTAAACAAACCGATCACAACGCCAACCATCCACAAAGATGCGTTGCCGTAGATCATTATATTCTTCATTGATTCAAGTGTTGGGTACATTGACTCCATCATTTCAGGTGAAAAAATATTCTCAATACCGCTCATAAACAGTTGATTGCTTTCCTCGGCTAAGAGCTTTATGTAGGGAAAGAAAAGAAGGTTTTTTAAGCCGATGAAGAGCAATCCGGGAACGAGAGCGGTAAGAAAAGCGGTTTCATACTTTTTATACCGCAGAAGCGCTGATGCAAAAACCACAGGGCATGCGCCGACGCTTATCCATATTTCCAAAGCTTGTAACAGAGGAAGCAGTTTGACGATAACAAGCAGCGTACAGATCGCAGTAAAAATTCCAAGATATTGGAGAAGAGCAGGAGATTTCGATGTGCTCTGAATCTCCTGCTCGTCTATTGCAAAAACCAGTTTTGTGACAAAAGGAACAGCAATAAGGAGTGCAAAAAACTTGGAAAAGAGCGCAACAACCGTTATAAGAACGCAGTAGAGGATCATTGGTATCAGTTACTTAGCCAATATAGGGAATAAGAGCCATTTGACGGGCTCTCTTGATTTCACGAGCGAGTTTTCTCTGGTGTTTACTGCAGGCACCAGTGATTTTTCTTGGTATGATTTTTCCTGACTCAATGATGTGTTTGCGCAATACTTCTGTGTTTTTATAATCAATTTCAGTATCAGGATATTTGCAGAATCTGCAATATCTCTTTCTCATGTTTTTTTTTTGGTATCTCATTTTCTGTTAGATCTCCAATCTTGTTTAGAAGGGTATGTCGTCATCGGATTCCTGGATATCCGAAGGCATTTTTTCTTCAGGGGCACCTTCCTGCGCTTCTCTTTCAAGTTTTTGGATCCTTCTCGCAACTATTTCAACGGTAGTGCGATTATTATCATCCTTATCCTTCCAGGTTCGCGATTGAAGGGTTCCTTCAACAACGACAGGTGCTCCTTTTGAGAGCGACTCTGATGCACGTTCTGCAACACCAGCCCATGCAGTGATACGGAAAAAGCTCGTATCGGTTTGCCAGTTGTTGTCGGAATCACGGTACACCCTGTCAACCGCAATGCTCATTGAGGCAACGGGTGTTCCGGAGCCGGTATAACGAAGTTCGACATCCCGTGTTAATCGTCCTGAGACGATAACATTGTTAATTCTCGGCAGATTAAGTTTTTTTGCCATTTTGGGTTTCCTCCCTCCTCTAAATTGCATTTAAATACAATTTAGAAAGAAAAGGTTTTTTATTTTTTTCTCTTTTAATGACGTTGAATCTTATAATATTTTCTTTCAGGCGATAGAAATTTTCAAGAGCGGTTATGTGATTTGGTTCAAGGGTAAAATACAGAATTACATAATAGCCCTCGGCCTGTTTTTCAATCTCGTAGGCAAGTCTGCGTAATCCCCAGACGTTCACATTGTCAATTTCAGCTTCGCGTTCTGTAAGAAAATTTTTGACTGTTTCGATTGTCTGATTTGTCTCTTCTTCAGAAAGAGGTTTGATGATGATCATCGATTCGTAGAATTTTTTCATAGCATTCCTTTCGGTTTTATTTTCCGCTTAGCGGAAGAGCAATCCGTCATTCCACGGATAAGGAACAGAGTCTGCTATATGCAGCGCTCATTTTTTCATAATTTTGATATATAAAGTATGATGCCAGTTCCACTGCTGTAGGAATAATCTCCTGAACGCATTTGTTTTCTTCTTCCAGAAAATTCATCAACACGAATTCTTCCAAAGACATTGTAAGACCTGAAGCTGATTCATAAGCTTCCGGGAGAATTCCAATACGCATTCGGGAAAAGTTTTCAGAGTCTAATGCCTCGATCACAGATTTCAGCCCGTTATGTCCGGCATCCGAACCTCTACGGCGGATCCTGATCTTTCCTATCGGAATATGCACATCATCTAATATGATTAAAAGATCACTTTTTTTTATGTCAAATTTTTTCACGACAGACGAAACCGGCTGTCCTGAAAGATTCATATAGGTGAGAGGTTTAAGAAAAAGCCACTCATCTTTTCGGGCAAGGAGATAATTTTTGAACTTCTTGTAATCGGGAACTCTCAACTTTTCACATACAGCATCAAGAGTAACAAATCCAATGTTATGCCGCGTGGGTTCGTATTCAGGTCCCGGATTTCCAAGCCCGACAATTAATTTCACGTATATTATTTTTCTTTGTTATTCTGATTTTTTCTCAGAATCTTTTTCACTTGTTTCTTCAGCGCCTTCAGCAGCTTCTTCACCTTCAAGCAATTCTTCCTCTTCTTCAGGTTCTTCAACTTCCATCTTAGGAATCAATACTGAAATTAGGGTCGTATTTGATGGCTGAAGGAATTCTACATCAGGATATTTTTTCTGAATGTCTTCAATATGAATGGAATCACCGATCTGGAGTTCTGAGACATCGATCTCGATTACGTCCGGAAGGTCTTTTGGCAGACAGCGAATTTGCAGATCACGGATACCTGTTTCAAGCATACCACCCTCTTTAACTCCAGGAGCATCTCCAAGCGTCAAGACAGGGACTTCGATATCAAGTTTTTGTCCTGCAGTAACTTCCTGGAAATCGAGATGAACGATCTCTCTTGTGACCGGATCGATCTGCATATCTCGCACAATGCATCTATATTCTTTCTTTCCTATCTGAAGGAAAATGAAGCTTTGATGTCCGAGACTTTCTTTATAATAATGATAGAAATCGGAATAATCAACTTCCAATGGTGCTGGTTCTGCACCTCCTCCATATAAGATCGAAGGGATTTTATTTTCGCTGCGAACCTGCTTGGCAGCTTTTTTTCCAGTTTCTCTTTTGACAGCTTTAATTTTCATAGTTTATGTAACCTCATCTTCTATTTTGAATAAGACACTGACCGATTCCTCGTTATGGATTCTCAAGATCGCCTGAGCGAGTAGAGAAGCAATAGAAAGCTGCTTGATCTTTGAGCTTTTATTTTTCTTTTCACCGAGAGGAATAGAATCAGTAACAACTAATTCATGTATATTTGACTTATCAATTCTTTCTACTGCATTGCCACTCAAAACTGCGTGTGTACAGGCACAATATACCTTTTTTGCACCCTCTTTTTTAAGAGCATCAGCCATTTTGATGACAGAATTTCCAGAATCGATAATATCGTCAATGATTATGGTGTTTTTGTTTTCCACTTCTCCGACAATGTTCAGGAGCTCAAGCTTGCCCTTATTTCCGATACGGCGCTTATCACCAATAGCAATATTTGCATTAAGAACCTTCCCAAGCATTCGTGCTCTCTGTGTGCCACCTGTATCAGGAGCAACCACCACACAATCTTTGAGATTAAGAGGTTGAAAATAACTTAGAAATATCGGCAGCATTGAGAGATGATCCACGGGTATATCAAAGAAGCCCTGAATTTGTTCTGCATGGAGGTCAAAAGTAACCACCCTGTTCGCACCGGCAACAGAGAGAAGATTTGCCACAAGTTTTGCAGTTATCGGCACACGTGGTTGATCTTTTTTATCCGAACGGGCATATCCGTAGTATGGTATGACAGCAGTGATCATTCCCGCAGAAGCTCTGTGCAGTGCATCGATCATGATAAGGAGTTCCATGAGATTGTCATTGACGGGCATGCAGGTGGGCTGAATGATAAAGACATCCGTACCCCGAACATTATCCAGAATTTTCACAAAAGTATTATCGTTTGAGAATTTGAAAACCTCGGCGCGGCTGAGAGGCAACCCAGCATGTTCCGCAACTTTTTGGGCTAATTCCGGATTTGCATTTCCGGTAAAAATATGAATTTTTGATCTCATAATTTAATTCGCTTTTTGTTCGATTTTGGTTTCAAATAACCAGTATTTATATTTTTTGAAATACTTTATTGCGTTTAGGAGCTTCTCTCTTGAAGGAAAAATTCCAAAAACCGTTGCTCCGCTGCCAGACATCAAACTTCCCATTGCACCCAGTTCAAGAAGTTGGGTTTTGATCTCTTGCAATATGGGATAATGAGCAAAGATACCCTGTTCCAGTCCATTGTGCAGATTTTTACATATCAAGTCAATGTCAGTGTTTTTTAAGCTGGTGATCATTGCTGATTTCATTTCTTCATGAAGTCCGCCTATGGCCGACCACGAGTATGCATTCCTGCTGGCGATCTCGATCCCGGGATTAACGAGGAGAATGTTCTCAATATATGGAGCAGGAAAAGTTTCACGGACGATCTCTCCTCTTCCTTTTAGGAGCGCAGCGCTATTATCAAGAAAGAAATTAATGTCGCTTCCGAAAAGTGAGACGGTTCTGTGTATGTCTTTCATTGAAAGCTTGAGCTTCCATAATGAATTCAGCACCTGAATTGTTACAGCAGCATTTGAACTGCCACCGCCTAATCCTGCAGCGAGCGGGATGTTCTTTTTCAATTTTATTTCAACACCATGTTTCACATTATATGTATCTTTTAAAAAACTAGCAATTTTGTAAATGATATTCTCTGATTCTTGAAGTGTGTAAGAGGTGCAAAAAATTTTCACCTCAGATTTATCTGTCAATCTAAATATCAGATTGTCAGCAAGGGAGATAGGCACAATAATCGTCTCAACTTCGTGAAAGCCATCATCCCTTTTATGAAGGATATCAAGAAAGAGATTAAGCTTTGCGCGAGAGCCGTGAGTGACCTTGAGTTTTTCTCTTTTTCTTTTTTGCACCTTTTTCGTCGTCTGTGTAATAATAGTAATAGTAATAATAATAATATTTATAACCGCTATAATATTTCTTCACTTCGATCCCGTTCACCACAACGCCTGCAACTTTCACGTCAATATTATGAAGAAGACTCTTTGCCTGCTCAATGATCTCCCGCTCTGTGGAATTAACACGGATGACAAGTACCAGTTGATCAACTTTTTTAGAAAGGATCAAAGCATCCGTCACAGCAATAATTGGAGGTGAGTCCACAATGATATAATCGTATTCTTCACGCAGTTTTGCAAAGAGTTCATCCATTTTTTTGGAGGAAAGCAGCTCGGAAGGATTCGGGGGAACGTGGCCGGCAGTAATAATATCAAGATTATCCATACCTGAAGGTTTAATAATTTCGTGTATGTCGATATTGTCTGTAGTTAAATATTTTGAAAGTCCGTTTTCTCTTGAAATTATAAAAAGATTATGTATCATTGGACGTCGCATGTCACAGTCAACGAGTACGGTTTTTGAACGCATTTGTGAAAGTGTTATAGCAAGGTTGCCGGCGGATGTTGATTTTCCTTCTTTGGGACCGGAGCTTGTGACAAGAAATATCCTTCCACCGCCCGGGAATATAGCGGGTAAGGAAACTACATTTGTTCTGAATGTCCTGTATGCTTCGGCGATCGGTGATTTCGGGCTGTAATGCGGAACGAGACGGGCAACCATTTGTCGCTGTGTAGTGGTTAGCTTCTGTAGTACACCTTTATCCTTTTCTTTACCCATCCGATCTTCGATATCAGCAAGTTGCTTTTCATCGAGTGGGATATCGGGAATTGTGCCAAGGATAGGTAATTTTACATATCGTTCCACATCAGAAAGATTATTTATTTTGGTATTAAGAGATTCAAGCAAGAATGCAGCTCCGATACCAAGACCAAATCCAAGGAGAAGTCCTATGAGAATATTCATTTTCACTTTTGGTGAAACAGGAGATCGAGGAGATGTTGCGCTATTGATGATCCTGATATTGCTGAGTTTTCCCTCTTCAGAGATTTTAGCTTCCTCATATCGCGTAATGAGCATACTGAATATCTGCTCATTTATTGCCTTTGAGCGTTCCAGTCTTGCAAGCTCCAGCTCTGCATCAGGAAGTCCGGACATTCTGACAGAATATTCTTCTACTACAGTTTCAAGTCCACTGACTTTTGAAGTAGCGGTTTGAAATTCTACTTCTGTAGAGATGATGTCAGTGAATAATTGCTGTCTCCTATCAAGAGGATTGAACGAGTATTTATTTACTTCAAGAATTTTAGCTATTTCAGTCTTCATTTGGCGCTTGATATTATCGATCTCATCTCGGAGAGCTAAGAGCTGAGGATGATTTTCAGTATATCCTTTTTTTGTCAGGAAAATTGCAAGCTTGCTTTCATTCTCGATGAGTTTTTGACGTAATTGTTCTGAAACGGGGGAGGAAATTGAAGCCATTTCTTCACCAAGAGCGTCATCGATCTTGGTGAGTTCATCTTTGAGGTACGCAAGTTTTTTCTCAACGATCTGCAACTCTGTTTTGGCAGAACTTAATTGTGCCTCAAACTCAACCATATTAGTGATCATCTCTTTTGTCTCTTCAGTAAGAGCAAATACTTCGTGTGCGATCTTATATGCACGAAGATCTTCTTCTGAGATTGCCAATTTTTTAGATGTGACATCCAGCTGTTTTTCCAAAAATTCACGTACACTGGTAACTTCAGCACGTGTATATTTCAAGCTCTCATCCTGATAGCTATCCATGACTGCATTTACTGCTGCCTGAGCTTCATTCGGACTGATAGATTTAAAAGACACATCAATAATGTCCACTTCTCGCTCTGCAGAAACTTCGATTTCCTTTGCTAATATTACTCTTGGATTATCTGAAGAAAGGATTGGAAAATTTTCAGCATCTGGATTTCTTTTGAGTTTTTCAATAGCACTTTCCATTACAGAAGGGCTTTTTATCACTTCCATCTGGTTGTTCAGATCATTTCGTCCAAATCCGCCGGTACTGAAAAAGAGATCGGTTTGTTTGTTGAGTTCTAAAAGGATCTTTCCGCTGCTTTCATAGATACGTGGTGCACGGGCTGTATAATAGATTGTTGCGACCATTACCAGCACAAAAATGATGCCGATGAGTTTTATGTGTCGAAGGATTATCCTATAATAATCTCTGAGTTTAATTTCTTGTTCTTGTTCAGGAAATTGCTCCATATGTATCCCTCTGTTTATTTGTTTTGAATTGTTAAATACAAGTTATAAATGCTCAGTACGGTTGCAAATTTTGCAATGAAGTCCGCGACCCGTTCCATACCATAGAAAACCGTTCCGGATACGACAACAGTATCGCCGGCTTTCAACACCGGGATAATGTCATAATTTCCCGTATCGAGATATTTTTTCATGTTGACCCAGATTACTTCACCCTGTCCCGCCTCTTCGCTGGGACGAACAATTCGAATTTTTGAAAGTTTTGCGTCTTCAGTAGGTCCGCCGGCTAATGATAAAAGAGTCAACAGATCAGTGTCGTCGGGAAGAAGATAAAACCCGGGTTTTCGAACTTGTCCCCATATCTGGGTGTAAATTCTTAATTGATCTTCATCCCCCATCGTGCCGGAATATGAATAGGCGGAACTTCCCGCAGATGGAGTAATCGAAGGACTGTCCTGTGCAAAACAGGCAGTACTGAAAACTATAATACTAAATATTATTACAAAAAGGTGTTTCATATTGAACTCCCTTTACTATTAAGGATGTAAAATTCCAATTGATAATTTTCCGTCAATTTATTTATTGGTAAAATTGATAACGCGTTCTTCAGATTCCGAGCCTTCATCTTCACCGACAACAACGAAAGCATCGATTCGCCAAATATAACTAAACCCGGGAATAGGAATAAAACCAATTTCAGAAATATTACAACTTGTTTCATTGGTATCTTCAGAATATATAAGATTTTGTGATGTATCGAAGAAAAGAATTCTATAAGTGTGACTTCCCCCATACCATGAAAAATTTATCGAATCATTCACAGAAAAAGTGATGTTATTTGCCGGTGCCTGCAAGCCGGGTACATCAATTAGCTGGTATGAAACAGTATCGGAATTTGTTGAATTTCCTGCTTCGTCAAAGGGAATAATAAAATATGACCATGTTCTCTGAATTACGTCCTCTACCCCAATAAACTTATCATAATAAGTGGAAGAATCAGGAATAAAGGGAATCCATTCGACATAAGTTGTGTCGCCGTACTCATTAAAACGCCAGATATCAATATGATGAATATCACCATCTTTTTGAAGAGGAGTGTCATTCCACTGGATTTTCATCCAATTATAATCGAGATTTCCGGCAGAATAGGCATCAATGCCATTATTTAAGTCCGTATAAGCACACCCCGGATCACCGGGATCGCATTTGTGTGGGGTCATTGTCACCTTTGAAGGAGGGATGGGATCCTCATGCTCTGCCTTGTCATAACTACAAGCAAAAGACATGACGATAATTAATATTATGAGTATTGTGTATAACAATTTCATGCTTTTCTTTTAACGGGTATAAAGATTTACTGTCAATTTTTTTAAATACTAATGAGGATAAAACTCAAAATGAAAAAATGTTGACGAAAATTACTGTACTTCGCTAACCAACATACTATATAAATAAATTGTTTATTAGTATCTTATCAATAATATTTGTGTAATTTTTGGCAAGAAATTTTTATTCTGAATTGATACTCTTTTATAAAGGTTATTTAATGACTAATTACAAATTTCTAATTTCTAATAAAATTTCAAATATCAAATGACAAAAAAAGAAGGATTGATTCTCTAAGAATCCATCCCATAGACACGGGGATGGCATTATTGGACATTTGTTCTTTGTCATTTTATTTGACATTAGAAATTAGGATTTTGAAATTATTAGCTTTATTATAGATTAATACGTCTGGACGCCGAGACCGATATTTTCCTGTTTGGTTCTGGCTTGTCCAGGTTAGGAGCATCAATGGAATATCCATTTAGAGAGATCGAAGCAAAGTGGCAAAAGGTTTGGGAGGACAATCGTACTTTTTATGTTGATATGGGGGATCCCCGCGAGAAATTTTACCTGTTATCAATGTTTCCCTATCCGTCCGGAGTGCTGCATATGGGGCATGTTTCCAACTACTCAATTGCCGATGCCATAGCACGTTATAAGATCATGAATGGATATAAAGTATTCCAGCCAATGGGATATGACAGCTTTGGAATGCCTGCAGAGAATTATGCAATTGAGCACAATTCTCATCCTGAAATAACAACCCATGAGAATATCGATAAAATGCGCAAGCAGTTCAAACTGGTTGGCTTCGGCTATGATTGGGATAGAGAGGTGATAACCTGCGATGCTGATTATTATATGTGGAATCAGTGGCTATTCCTGAAAATGTTCGAGATGGGACTTGTTTATAAGAAATCTTCCTATGTGAACTGGTGCCCAAGCTGTCAGACCGTACTTGCAAACGAGCAGGCAGAAGGCGGAATCTGCTGGCGATGTGATTCCAAAGTAGAGCAGAAAGAGATCGAGCAGTGGTTTATTAAGACAACCGATTATGCAGAAGAGCTTCTTGACCATTCCAAGCTTGGCAACTGGCCTCAGCGTGTCATCACAATGCAGAAAAACTGGATCGGAAAAAATTACGGCACCCAGATTATTTTCAAAACGGACGAGAAGGGCATTGAAATTTCTGTTTTCACCACCCGCCCCGATACAATATTCGGCTGTACCTATATGGTCCTGGCTGCAGAGCATCCGCTTGTTGAGACATTTTTGATCGACAATCCCAGCGAAAAAGAAATAAATAATTTCATAAATAAAATACTCAATGAAGATAAGATAGAGCGCACGGCGGAAGACACCGAAAAGATTGGCATGTTTACAGGTAAGTATGCAATCAATCCGGTCAATAACGAAAAGATACCGATCTGGATAGCAAACTATGTGGTCATGGATTACGGAACCGGCGCAGTGATGTGCGTGCCTGCCCACGACCAGCGGGATTTCGAATTCGCACATAAATACAAACTGCCAATCCGTATTGTCATACAAAATCCTGAAAAAACGCTCGAACTGAGCTCGATGAAAGAAGCGTATGTTGATGATGGGATCTTGGTTAATTCCAAACCTTTTGATGAGATGAATAACCGCAAGGCAATTGAGGAGATCACCGAATGGATGGAAGAGAAAGGATATGGCTATAAAACTGTGAACTATAGGTTGAGAGATTGGGGAATTTCCCGACAGCGTTACTGGGGAACACCTATTCCTGTCATTTATTGCAAAGAATGTGGAGCGGTTCCTGTTCCGGAAGATGACCTTCCCGTACGTCTTCCTAAAAATGTAGCGGTTGGAAAAACACGAAAAAATCCGCTTCTGTCCGTGCCGGAGTTTCTGAATACAATGTGCCCAAAATGCGGAGGACCGGCTCAAAGAGAAACCGATACGATGGATACTTTCTTTGATTCGTCCTGGTATTATGCTCGTTTCTGTGATGCGAATAATAACAATGCTCCTTTCGGGAAAGAAAAAGCTAATTACTGGCTGCCTGTCGATCAATATATCGGCGGTATTGAACATGCATGTATGCACCTTCTTTATGCGCGCTTTTTCCATAAATTCATGCGGGATATCGGACTTGTTACTACCGATGAACCGTTCACGAATCTGCTCACACAGGGCATGGTCACAAAAGACGGTGCGAAGATGTCAAAGTCAAAAGGAAATACTGTCGATCCGCAGGAATATATTGATAGATTCGGCTCTGATACACTGCGCGTTTTCATGCTGTTCGCTTCGCCTCCCGAAAAGGATGTTGAATGGAACGACGAAGGAGTGAAAGGCGCTTTCCGTTTCTTGAACCGGGTATGGACGCTTGTTACAGAAAAGCAGACTTTCCTAAAAAGTCTTCCAAACAGCTATAAAGAAAATGCCCAATTGTCGGCAGAGGCAAAAAAATTGCGATTCAGCACGCATCATACGATCAAGAAAGTGACGGAAGATATTGAGGACAGAATGCAGTTCAACACTGCGATTGCTGCGATCATGGAACATCTGAACAATATCTCTGACTTTGAATGTAATAACAAAAGTGAGCAGATCGTTCAAGCTGTCTTTTTTGAATCTGTTGCAGCACTGCCGAAATTACTTCAGCCCTTTGCGCCCCACATTTCTGAAGAAATATGGTCAATGCTCGGAAATCAGACATCGATTCTGGAAACACCATGGATACAGTATAATGAAAAATTTTTGGTGCAGGATCAGGTAACTTACGTGATTCAGATAAACGGGAAACTGCGCAGCAAGATGGTGGTCGAACTTGATACTCCCCAGCAAGAGGTCGAGAAGAAAGCCCTTGCCGACGAGAAAATTATGAAATATACTGAAGGAAAAGAGATCGTAAAAGTAATCATAGTTCCTAAGAAATTAGTGAATATCGTTATAACTCAAATTTCGCAGCAGATATTATAAAAGGTTAAATATGATGTTTTTAAGTAATTTCCATCCTGTGAAATTTGAATAACTAATTACTCCCGATGCATCGGGACTAATGAAATTTCAAATGACAAATGCCAAATAAAAAGAGATTCGATTTAGAGGAGAGAACTGCAAAATTTGGTGAGGATATTATCGAATTTGCTAAAAAAATCCCTTCCACAATTTAAAAAATGAAGCAAAAATTTATTGGAAAGAAGCTATTGAATTTAATTTATTGTCTCATCAATTATAATTAAATCAAGGAATAAAAAATTGCTTTGACATTTAAGTTTTGACATTTTATTTGACATTAGAAATTAGGATTTAGAAATTATTTTAAATCTTGCTCATCTATTCAGAAGAATATATTATAAAGGTTAAATATGATTTATTTAAGTAATTTCCATTCCTGCGAAACTTCAGTTGTTATAAACAACAGATTGATACTAAAGAAGAAGTCTCTCGGACAAAATTTTCTCATAGATGATAATATCGCAAGGAAAATTGTCCGAATTGCGGATATTAATCAGGGTGATATTGTATGGGAAATAGGACCGGGCAGCGGAGTTCTTACCAAATTTCTTATTGAAAAATGCAGGAAATTATATGCTTTTGAGATTGATAATGAGTGGTTCGGTTACCTTCAATCACTATTCGAACAAACAAATCTTACTTTAATTAATGCCGATATACTTCAGGTTGATTTTGCTAAGTATTTTGATGGCAAAAAGGTAAAGATCGTTGCCAATCTGCCCTATCAGATCACGTCCCCCCTGCTCTTTAAAATTCTTGATAATAGAGACCTCTTCTCGAGTATTACGCTCATGATACAGGATGAGGTCGCAGACCGCATTTGTGCACCGTCCGGAAATAAAGAATACGGAAAACTCAGCATCAAGTTGCAGCTTTACTACACAATAAAAAAGAAATTTTCCGTTCCTCCTCATGTGTTTCGTCCTCAACCCAAAGTTCGTTCTGCAGTAGTTCAGCTTTTTCCCAAACAGGATGTCCCTGAAATACTTAATCATAAGCAATTGTGGGATCTCATTGATGAGGTATTTAATCATCGTAGAAAAATGTTACGCGTGAGCTTGAAACTTTTTCTTGCCAAAAATGAGTATGAACAATTATTAGACACTTCAGCAATGGATTTTACACGAAGACCTGAAGCGTTATCTATTCAGGAATTTGTGGAGCTTTCAAATACTATAGAAACAATAAAAAAAGGAGCATAAGATGAAAACAGTTGGGAAAGTCATACTTTGGACATTTGCAGTGATAGGGGTACTATTGTTGCTGCTCATTTTTATTCTTGCCAACTCTTTACCATCTAAACCGAAGGTGAAGATCCACGATAATACCTATCTAGAGCTTTCGCTTGGTGGACTGCACTATGATCATAATGAATACAAAGATATTTTCTTCATCCGGGAGGCAATGTCGATTGGCGATATGTGCAGAAAGATCGATGCCGCAATGCAGGATGAACGAATAAAAGGTATCATTATAAAACCGGGAATGTATATGGGCGGATGGGGGCTTACCAAAGAGCTGCATGACAAGCTCATTGAATTCAAAGAGAGCGGGAAAGACTTATTTGCCTACATTGATTTTACTTATGATAAGGGATATTATCTCGCATCGACAGCCAATAAAACTTACTTCAATCCGAGTTCCACGGCAGGCATTGTGCTGAGCGGAATAGGAATAGAACTCAGCTATTATGAAGGTTTGCTCGATAAGATCGGCATAGATGTCACAGTCCTTCATGCAGGCAAGTATAAGGGAACCGGCGAGATGTTTGACCGAAAAACAATGTCACCCGAATTGAGGGAAGATCTTACACGAATTGTTGATGGACTATATGATGTTTATGTTTCCGATCTGCAAATTAATCGTGGTTTAGATAACGATAACATCAAGGCAATTTTTGAGAACAGGGACGAGTATTTTCTTTCCGGAGATAAGGCGCTTGAATACGGACTCGTTGATCATCTTGTTGATGAGCAGGATTTCGAAGCGGAGGTCGTGAAGGACAACCCAACAGTGAAATTCAGTCAGTACGAACCGCATAAAAGGAAGTTTGTCTATGATAAGATCGCTGTGCTCTATGCTCAGGGCGGGATCACCTTTGCAGAAGCCGGCGTGTTCGAGGGCAATTATAGAAAGATCACAAAAGAAAAGACAATAAATCTGCTCAACCGTATAGAGAAGATGAAGTCGGTAAAAGGACTTGTTCTGCGAGTGGATAGCGGTGGCGGGAGCGCGATAATTTCTGATATTATTTTGGACAAATTGGAAGAATTGAATAAAAAAATACCTATCGTGATCTCAATGGGAAATGTTGCTGCATCGGGCGGTTACTGGATTTCATGTCTTGCCGATTATATTTTTGCGCAGCCGAGTACCATAACCGGCTCCATCGGTGTGGTCAGCATGATACCGAACTGGCAGCAGTTGCGAGAGTGGGCGAATGTGAATACCTTCCAAATTAAACGCGGAAAATATGCGAACTTTTTCTCGCTCAATTATGCTCCTTCGGAACAGGATCTTGCTGCATTGAAGAAAGATATGAATGGTATTTATCTGGAATTCAAAGACCTGGTTGCACGTGGACGGAACCTGCCATTGACGGATGTCGAAGAGGTTGCTCAAGGCAAAATATGGACTGGAGTACAGGCATTGGAGAACGGACTTATAGACGAGCTGGGCGGGATGGATAATGCTATAGCAAAAGCTGCCGAACTGGCTGAGATTGATGATTATTCCGTGCTTGTTTTTCCTGAAAAAAAGACATTGATGGATATCCTTTTAAATCGGGAAATATCGATCTCTGCGGTAACTTTGTTAAAGCTCTACGGGATGACGAACCGAAATACTCTTACAGATAATATTTCCCGAACACTGGAGTTGATCAGAGACGTTCAGGGCGAGCCAGTGCAATTGCGGTTGCCGTATAATTTAGAGATCCAATAAATGCGAATCCAAAGAAGAAAGAACGGTCATTCCCGAGCCCGCCAGCTGGCGGGGATCCAGTATTATAATAATAGCACGCGGATCCACACAAATGTAGCAGATTCTCGTAGTGATAAGTCAATAGTTAAATGACGTAAAATGAATTTTAACAAAGTTTGAAACCTCATCCCCCGGTGAAATATTCAGCAAGCTGATTTCACGGGGTAAACTAACCTTCTCCTAGCTGAGGAGAAGGCAATATAAGGAATGTCAAAATTCAATTACCATTTCCAATCGAAGCTTGACATGACAGTAGATCAAGAAATAAATTCAATTTTCCTCATTATATTTTCCGGATCAGTGTTCACCCTGTGAAATAATCCCGACACATCGGGATTCCTGCTTTGCAGGATTTCACGGGGTAAATCAGTTTCATCTGCGTTTATCTGTGTTCAATTCTTTTCATTAACAGCAGGTGGATTTTCACAGATGAATGAAGATTAAGAAATAAAGAAAATTCTTAAAATTGACTATCTCCGTGGCAGAGCCAAGGAGTATTTCGCCAATTTTATTTCAATCCAATGATTGAAAACCGAATTTTCATTATTTTACCTCACCCCAGCCCTCTCCAAAATGGAGATGGAGAAATTGGAAACCCCGAGGTAGAACCTCGAGGAATT
>JAUWMT010000015.1 GCA_030613025.1 Candidatus Cloacimonadota bacterium | reverse complement strand
GTGTACGATTTTTTGAAGTATATGAAAAAATGTGTTCTGGATTTTTAATAGAGTTAATTCATGAATAAAAAAAAACACATAATAAATAAAATGAAATTTAATGAAATATTTTTCTTAAAAAACTCTTTCGTGCTTTTCGTGTTTTTCGTGGTTAAAATTATTTATTTGTAGGAGAAATAAAATGAACATTATAGTTTGTATAAAGCAGGTTCCGGATACCATTGATATAAAGATAAATCCGGAAAACAATACACTCATTCGCGAAGGTGTGGAAAGCATCATCAATCCTTTTGATATGTATGCATTGGAAGAGGCATTGCGCATCAAAGAAGCACATGGCGGAACTGTGACTGTAATTAGTATGGGACCTCCCCAGGTAGAAAATGCACTGCGCGAAGCACTGGCTATTGGTGTGGATAATGCAATTTTGATCTCCGATAAGAAATTTGCCGGCTCGGACACTCTGGCAACAAGTTACACGCTTTCAGCAGCCATACGAAAACTCGGTGATTATGATATAATTCTGTTTGGCAAACAAGCGATCGATGGAGATACAGCACAGGTCGGACCGGGCATTGCGAGTCATCTTGATATCCCGCAGATCGCTTTTGTGAAAAAGATCGATTCCATTGAAAATGGTAAGATCACAGCATATAGAATGATGGAAGACGGTTTTGATATGGTCGAATCACAATTCCCGATCGTGCTTACTGTTGTTAAAGATATTAATGAACCTCGTCTGCCTTCTCTGCGAACTAAAATGAAAGCAAAAAAAGCCGAAATACCTGTCTGGACATTTGAAGACCTCGATCTTGATGAAAAAAGGGTTGGGCTGAATGGCTCTCCCACACAGGTCGAAGAAATTTATACTCCAACATTAGTGAAGAAAACCATGATGCTCGAAGGTGAACCGGAAGAAGTCGCAAAAAAACTCGTAGAATACTTGAAAGAGCTATGCTAAAAGCTGTTGCAGTTATTCCCTTCCTAAAATTACCCTAATTGAATTCATGGACTATCATTAAGGAAATAATTATAGTTCCAATCTCTACTTAGGTTAACATTTTACATACACTAAGCATTCCTGGACTTCATCAGCCAGCAGGCAATGGAATTCAGAAATGCGAAAATTCTGGATTCCCGATACCCAATCAAGTTGAGCATGGTCGAGAATGACATTTTTTGTTTTTTATGGTGGTGGAAATCACGAGTCGGTCGCGAAGAGAACGACTCGGGAGCAGAAAAGAATCCGTCTTCATTTCATTTATAGAACACAGATTAACACTGATGAGGTAGATTTACCCAGTGAAATCCTGCAAAGCAGGAACAGCAAAGCTATTATTTCACAGGGTGAACACTGATTTAGAAAAAAATGAAGAAAAATAAATTAAATTCTATTTTTTGAAAACTTGAGACATGTCGCAGAGTATGTCTTAAGTTGTAATGTTCCAACGAATTACTTATCACAAGCTCTCCGACTTGTGACAAGAAATTCCAAGCTCTCGATCCATCTCCGTTACACTGCTCCGTGACGGGCTTATTACAAGATAATTCTGATTTTGGAATTTGATGCAGAAAACGATCTCATAGAAGTAGAAAACAGCTCAATTTTTTCTAAACTAAAACAACAGATACTACTTCTTAACTAACAATATAGAAATAAATTAAGAGAAATCTTATTGATCCTTCTTATCCATATGTTTTTTGATCTGACGATCCTCCCAATCCTTGCCGAATATACCCTGTGCGCAAAATACATGGAAGCCATGAGCTAACAAACCGATCCCCCATCCAAGCATAGGCCAATAAAACCACAAGTGATGAGGAGTAGTTAACATATTAATAATGAATATTCCAATATTCACTATAATATACACTGCGAAATGTGACCAAAATCCCCTGATCTCATCAACCCGCATTTTTGCTCTTTTGTATTCTTCTGATTCTTTATCAAAGTTTGTCATTTATACTCCTTTTTGTGAATTAGTATCAAAACAATTTACCGTAAATTGATCCATTATTTCTTACCTAAAATATTTTTGAATTATCTGTTCACAAAGTTTTTTTGATTTATCTTCAGAGCTACTTTCAGCAATAATACGCACGATCGGCTCGGTACCAGATTTCCTGATATGTATCCAGAATTCCGAATCAATTATTTTAATACCGTCCTGTGTATCAAGTTCTTTGGTGGAAAAATCTTTTATAATACTTTCACTTACCGCATCAAATTCTATATTCTCATCAAGTTCGAGCTTGGTTTTATAGATATAATACTTAGGAATTTCTGCTGCTAATTCAGATATTCTTTTCCCTGAAATTGCCATATATGAAAGGATAAGCGCCATTCCAAGCGGAGCATCACGTGTGAAGTGAAGATCGGGCAGAATGACTCCCCCATTGCCTTCACCACCTATCACGCAATTATGTTCTTTCATTGCTTCTGCAACATTGATCTCACCTACCGGAGAATGAAAGATTCCAACTTCGTTTTCCTTTGCAATCACATCTGAAGCCATCGAGGAAGACAAATTCGTAGCGATATTTCCTTTCTTTTGTGAGAGCACATACTTTTCAGCAAGCAGAAGTGTATATTCTGTGCCAAGCGCAATCCCATCATTAGAAACAATTGATAATCTATCCACATCTGGATCAGTGGCAAAGCCAATATCAGCAGCATATTTTTTTACTTCATTTTCCAGGGCGCCAAGATTTTTTGCTGCCGGTTCTGCAATGCGTGAGAACATTCCATTCGGTTCTGAATACAACTCGATCACTTCACAACCAAGCGCTTTTAGCAGAAGTGGTGACATCAAACCGCCAGCGCCATTCGTTGAATCTATGACTACTTTGAAATTCTTTTCTTTTATCTTATCTACCGCTATGATGGGAAGTTTCATGATCGCTTCGATGTGGTCTTCGATCGCACAACCATATTGTGAGAATGATCCGATCTTAGCCCAATCAAGGTCTTTTAACTCATCTTCGGGAATATTCCAGAAATCATGAGATTGGGCTGGCGTCAAAAAAGTGCCCTGACCATTTATGAGCTTTAGTGCATTCCACTCCTGGGGATTATGGCTCGCAGTGATAGCAATCCCTCCGTCAGCATTAAGATTTTCAACAGCAAGAAGTATTGTTGGCGTCGGGCACATTCCCAGATCGATCACATCTGCTCCGACAGACATCAAACCGGCAGAAACAGCATTGAGCAGCATTTCTCCTGTTGTTCGGGAATCTCTTCCAACTACGACTTTTCTGCGTTTTGAAAACACCCCGAATCTTTTTGCAAAGGAGAGCACAAGTTCCGTTGTGAGAGAATCTCCAACAATTCCGCGAATACCAGAAACACTTTTCATCAATTTTGACATGGTATATCCTTATTTCTAATGATTTTTTTAATCCTTATTTTTCTGTGAGTTCCATTTACAATGTCAATTCTTATCTCAAAATATTCATCGGGCAGCAGCACTCGGGCTTTTTCGGGCCACTCGATGAAAAAAATCCCCTCTTCCGTAAGTAGGTCTGAAAAGCCGATCTTTTCAATTTCTTCGATATTATTCAGACGATAGAAATCAAAATGATAGAGATAGGTCGAAGCTTCATAAATGTTCAGAATGGTAAAAGTTGGACTCGATACATAGCCGTCGAATCCCAATTCCTCAACTACCTTTTTCACAAAAAAAGTTTTTCCGCTGCCCAATTCACCTTTAAGTGCCACGACATCACCCATTTGCAGGATATCAGCAAAATCCTTTGCGATCTGTGTAGTTTTCTTTTCAGAAGAGCTTATATATTCCCAAAAATAAGAATCGTGAGCCATTTTACTTCTTGGGCGTTAAAACGGAGACAGGCAGGATCATTTCTTCCATGGAAACTCCTCCGTGCTGATAAGTGCCGTCGAATTTACGCTTGTACTCATTATAAGCAGTTGGATACACAAAGTAATGATCACCTTTGGCAAAGATGAAATTCTCGACCACATTTTCAGCAGGAAGTCCATATCGTTTCGGATCGGATATTTTGATAGTATGCCTGTCATTACAGGTGATATTCTTGCCGTGTTTTGAGCGCAATCCGGATGAGATTTCCTTATCGCTGATAACCTTTGTGGCATGCTCAACTTTTATCGAACCGTGATCAGTTGTTAGTACAACCACAGCATCCTGTTTGGCGATTAGTTTGAGTGTTTTATAGAACTGCGAATTCAAAAACCACAGCTTTGTTAAAGAACGCAGTGCACGGTCGTTAGGTATGATCTCCTGAAGTATTTCATCTTTAAATCTGTGATGAAGCAGCAGGTCCAAAAAGTTATACACGAGAACGACCAATCGTTCTTTTTTATAGGAAGGGATCTTTTTTGTGACATACTCGCCTTCCTCAGTATTCAGTATCTTTATATACTTACTTCCATGCGGCATGGGAATATCCATCTTTTTTAGCTGTTCATCGATGAAAAAGTGCTCATCGCGGTTAAGACTGCTTTCCACTTCTTTGCTGGTGCGCCAGAATTGTGGGTATACTTTTGCGATCTTACCTGGCATCATACCGGCGAAAATTGCATTTCGGGAATATGGCGTTGAAGTGGGTAAAATTGAATAATAATAATCCGTTTTCACATTGAAAAGCTCTTCAATAAAGGGCTTTAATACCATGAATTGATCGAGTCGCAGACAGTCGAGGACAACAAAATATACAACCTTCTTCGTGTATAATCTGTCAGCAGCGTATTTTCTTACAATATCAGGAGAAAGCACAGGTCCGTCAGATTGAGTGAGAAAATCTTCATAATGAGCAGCGATGTAGTTTGAAAACTCGGTATCGCAATTTTTCTTTTCATACAAGTGCATTTGAATGATATCTTCGTAATATAGCTGGTCCAGCTTCAGATCCCATTCTGCAATGGAGCGGTATATATCTATCCAATCCCGCCAGTTTGGTTCTGCGAAGAGTTTTTGATTTAGTTTTGCTGAGAATTCCGCATACTCTTCGCCAGTCCGGTTTCTGCGGATCTCTTCAGACATCAATATCTTCTTAAGGGACATCAGTATCTGGTTGGGGTTGATAGGTTTGATGATATAATCTGTGATCTGCTGTGCGATCGCTTTGTTCATCAAACCCTCTTCTTCGTTCTTAGTGACCATTACCACAGGCAGACTTTCATTGAGCTTCTTGATCTGCACAAGAGTTTCCAGTCCATCGAGTCCGGGCATCATTTCATCGAGAAGAACGATATCAAAATTTTGTTCTTCCACGAGTTCAATGCCGTCGTTTCCATTGGATGCAGAAACCACTTCGAAATTTCTTTCTTCCAGAAATATTATATGCGGTTTGAGCATCTGTATTTCATCATCTATCCAGAGTATCTTTGCTTTTTTCATCTTATATTCCTTTCATTAGAACTTATCCATTACACACATTCTTTCCCACCACAGAGAGCACAGAGGACACAGAGATTTAAAATTTAAATCTTTCAATTCCATCTTTCAATTGTTTTACATTAAAGTTTATCAACAAACCTGTACTTATATCTGAAAGTTTCATATAGGTAAGAAGTTGAGCTCTATGAATTTCTTTAATTTCTTCCACAGATTTCAATTCAAGGATAAGTTGACGAACAGGCACATCTTCGCTTTCTAAAAGGATATCAATTCGATATCCACAATCTAAATGAACACCTTTATATTCTACAGGTAAAGGATGTTCTAAAGAAAATTTTATATTATTGATAGCTAATTCTCGAGCTAAGCATTGCTGATATGTTGATTCAAGTAATCCAGGTCCAAGATTGCGATGTACTTCTATTGCACAACCAATAATCTTTCCTGTAAAAGAATCCTTCTCTAATTTCTCTGTGCTCTCTGTGTTCTCTGTGGTTTTAAATGACTTCTTCTTGTTCATTATTAAAGATTATATGTATTGAACTTCATCTGAACGAGTGTAACGTTCGATAAAATCGTTTTTGTATTCCGAGAATGTGCCACTGTTTATGGCTTCTCTTATTTCTTTGATCAAAGTATTATAAAATGTCAAATTATGTATTGTTGTTAATCGGACACCGAGTATCTCTTTCACATTGATGAGATGGCGTATATAGGCGCGAGAGAAATTTCTGCATGCATAGCAATCGCAGTCATCCTGAAGCGGACGGAAATCTTCTTTGTATTTTCCATTTCGTACTGTAAGTCTGCCATCTCTGGTAAATGCCTGCCCATTTCGTGCATGACGCGTGGGCATCACGCAGTCGAACATATCTATGCCTCGTTCAATATTTTCAAGAAGGTCAAGTGGTGTTCCCACTCCCATGAGGTAACGAGGTCTATCTTTGGGCAGAACCCTATCCATAAGGTTAACAATTCGTAGCATATCCTCCTTATTTTCACCCACAGCTAAACCTCCAATGGCATAGCCGGGAAAATCAATGCTGACAAGTTCTTTTGCGTTCTCTTCACGCAGATCATCATAAATACTTCCCTGCACTATTCCAAATAGGGATTGCTCTCCACCGAGCTGCTCATGCTTGATCTTGCAGCGTTTTGCCCAGCGAATAGACATCTCTGCGGATTCCTTGGCATATTCCTTTGTGCAGGGATAAGGTGCGCATTCATCGAGCACCATTATTATATCAGCACCAAGATTATGCTCGATCTCCATAACTCGCTCCGGACTGAAAAAATGAGAGCTCCCATCTATATGGGATTGAAATTCGATGCCCTCTTCTGTGATCTTCCTGAACTGCTGCAAACTCATGACTTGATAGCCGCCGCTATCAGTAAGCATATTCCTGTCCCAGTTGATAAAAGAGTGCAGTCCGCCTGCTTTTTTAATAAGCTCATCACCAGGGCGAAGATATAAATGATAGGTATTTCCAAGAATTATATCAAATCCGATGTTCTCTAATTCTTCAGGTGAAGTTGCCTTTACTGAGCCGAGTGTGCCCACTGGCATGAAAATAGGAGTTTTGACTTTGCCGTGAGGAAGTATAAGCTCTCCTGTGCGAGCTGAAGTGATCGAATCCTGAGTATGAACCGAAAACTTTAAACTCATTCTATGGTTCCTTTTATTTTCAAGTTGGTCGATATACTAAACATAAAAACTATGAATTTCCAATATCCAACCAGCCGTCGCTTAGACTATGGCTCGGCAGGCACGGAATATCCAATATCCATTTATCTCGGCGTGGTGCAATGAATACGGAAGTGTTTTTGTTGCTATCACTCATTTTTCTTTTTCGCCGTATCAATGCTCTTAAAAGTATTGAAATCAACTCGTCTTTGTTGAAGGTTGAATTAATTTTGCCCGTACTATTATTTTCAACCACACATCTGTTGGTTACCAAGCTGGAGCTTGGTAACCAGAATCTAACCGCATAATCAATAAGACGATCCTGTAAATCACACTTCTTTTGATTATTTTCTCTATTCTTTTCTTTCTCACTCATCTATTTTTTTCCTTCATACTTGGATATTCAGTGCCTGCCCCGTGTAATCTTCTTTTTCTTTTATTACACTGTGGTTGGATATTGGATATTATTTTAAATTACCCATTTATTTCTTCAAAGAACCCATTTTATTTTGGTTTTTCAATTGTTGTGGTAGTATTGGAGCTCCTCAGAGAGAAATATCGTCCCACAGACCTCGAAATATCGTTATAGAAGGCATAAATCATGATAAACAGTAAAACTACTCCCCCTATACGCTGAAGGACTGCCTGCGTGCTTAACTTGAGAGGTTTGCCCTTGATTCCTTCAATAATTGAAAAGATAATCATACCTCCATCGAGGATAGGAATAGGAAGCAGGTTGACGATCATAAAGATGATGCTGATCATTGCCAGGAATGAGAGATAGGCACTTATGCCTTCTTTCACCTGCTGGCTTGTCAGCGATGCGATCATTATTGGACCGCCAACACTTTTGCCAACTTGAGAGGGATGCTGAACAAGTTTGAATAATCCACTATAATACCGACCTATTATGTCTATTGTTGTAAGAAATGCGTATTTAAATGATTTTGGAACAGAGAAACTCTCAATATATTCCTGTTCCAGAATTTGAGAGATTCCGATTATACCTGAGTTTTCATCAAGCTCGATATTTATTTGAGGTGTGATATCCATTTCCAGCAGTTCATCACCTCTTTGCACTACAAAATGCAAAGGACGATCTGCATTGTTTTTTATGATTCCCTGCAGATCATACCAGTCATGAATTTCAGTATCCTCGATTTTAACAATTGTATCACCTTTTTTCATACCTGCTTGATAAGCTGGTAATCCATAATAGACATTTCCTATTATGGCAGGCACATAGGGTTTGATGTCCGAAAGCCAAAGTTCATAGGAAAAATTTTCTGTTTGAGCAAAAAGCGTATCATTATCCCGTATAAAAGCAACCTGTCTTTTATCAGGAGATTTTGTTACCCATTCCTGAATAATTGAAGTCCAGCCGGTAATTGGAACACCGTCGACAGTAACTATCCTATCTTCGCTTTCAAGGGGAATTGCTGTATATGCTTCTTCGGAAATTCTGCCTACCACAGGGGCAATGTCATAGATTTTTATTCCGATGATGTATGTAAGTGCAAGGATAAGTATCGCGAATAGGAAATTGGCAAATGGTCCTCCAAAAGCGATCAAAGCTTTCTGCCACCAGTGTTTCTGCTTGAAACTCCTCTTATCAAGAATTTCATCGTTGGATGCTTCATCAGGGTTCTCACCCAACATTTTAACATACCCGCCCAGCGGTATGAGTGATATTCTGTACTCGGTTTCTCCGATAGTCCATGATAGAAGTTTTGGTCCAAAACCAAATGAGAATTTCTCAACTTTGACACGGTTAAGACGGGCTACAATGAAATGCCCGAGTTCATGAACAAAAACCAATATGCCAATCAGAAAAAGTATTGCAATAATTGTTATCACGATATCGTATTACTCCGTATAAAAAATTGCTTTGATCGGATCTATTTTTGACGCTTTGTACGCGGGGTAAAATCCCGAAACCAAACCCACAACAATAGCAAAAGATAAACCGACACTAATACCAATAATTGGGAATGAAACATCAACTTTCAGAGCATTGCTCAGCGCTCCTATCAGTAACAGGGCTAGACCTGAACCCACCAGACCGCCAATGAGAGCAAGAATGATCGATTCAAAAAGAAAGTAATAAAAAATGTCTCTATTCTTTGCACCGACACTCTTTCGAATACCGATCTCTTTCATGCGTTCTGTAATAGAAATGAGCAAAATACTAAAGAGTCCGATGCCACCTGTAAAAAGCGAGATGCTGGAAATTGCCAGCAGAATGATATTCCAATTTTTTAAAAATTCATCCACCTGCTGCCTGACCTCGAGCATATCCGCACTGATGTCCCTCATACCGACATCATCTGCCATATTATGTCTGGAACGCAATATCTGAACTGCTGAATTATATACATCCCCTACAAGATCAGCATCAGTTGCTTTTATCCACATGACATCGATATTCATTGTTGGACGAAGATATTTCGCTGCGAATTTTGAAGGAATATAGCAGGATTCAAGTGCGAGTCTTCTCTCCCACTCATTCGCTTTAGCAAAACCACTCTCGCTGGTTTCGAAGTCAATGACACCAATCACTTTCAGCCGAATATCCCCTATCGATATATATTGCCCGAGAACTTTGCCTTTGGGAAAAAGTTTCGTGCTTATGGTTTCGCCAAGAACACAGACATTCTCACCATTTTGTGATTCAATAATATTGAATTCCCTTCCTTCTGCAAAATAATAATTCTTTTCTTTGAAGAAAATGTTTTGAACACCTTTCAAACGGATCTGGCTTTTCTTTCCATTTATGATCGTATTTCGTTGGTCATCAATAGTGGGATAAATATATTCTATATTTTCAAGTCTATCCCGAAGTGCTTCGAAATCACCGTAATTGATTTGCTGAAAACGTTTTACGGTTTTATATTTTTTTAATTTGTCAGTACTGGTATCAGGATATTTTGAGTACATCACGATTACATTGTCATATCCAAGTGAACTGATCGTTTCCTCGATGAGATTTTTCATTGCTTCAACTGAGGAGAACATTGTGGTCACCGCTGCCACGCCGATCATAATACCTGCTAATGTCAGAAATGAGCGCAACTTATGAGATAAAATGCTTTTGATTCCTGAGACTAAGACTTCAGAATATTTCATTGTGCGAGTTCTTTTCCGCATTTTTCACAGGCAAGGATTTTCATCTTTTTTCGTGATGGTTTTTCAAACATGGATTCTGCGCCACAATCAGGACACTTAATAGCAACGGGTTTTTTATTCGTGATGAATTTACATTTTGGATAATTGGAACATGTGTAATAAATTTTGTTCTTTTTGCCCTTTCTTTCAACCAGCTCTCCGCCGCATTGAGGGCATTTTACACCAATAGTAAAAGGTTTGGTAAATTTACATTTCGGATAATTCTCGCATGCATAAAATTTACCGAACTTACCATTCTTAAGAAGTATCCCGCCTTCGCATTTGGGACATTTTTCACCGGTTTCCGGTTCAACGATCTTCTCATTCTCATCAAGAGATTTCACGTTTTTACATTTCGGAAAAGCAGAACAGGCAAGGAATTTTCCGTATTTCCCAAATTTTATGATCATCGGAGCACCACATTTATCACATACGATATCAGTTTTCTGCTCGTATTTCTTCTTCTCTTTTGAAATATCTATCTTATCCAAATGACTGATGAAATTATCATAATATTTTTCAAGTATTTCTACCCAGTTCAATTCCCCATTCTCGATATTATCGAGCTTGTTCTCCATCTCGGCTGTAAATTTCACATTAAAAAAATCTTCAAATTTATCAATCAGGAATTTTTCAACCGTTTCTCCAAGTTCTGTTGTGAAAAATTTCTTTTTCTGAAGTGTTACATATTTTCTCTGCAGAATGGTAGAAATGATAGGCGCATAAGTGCTTGGACGTCCAATACCTTCTTTTTCCAGCTTTCGAACAAGTGATGCTTCTGTGTAGCGTGCAAGTGGTTTAGTAAAGTGCTGCTCTTTATTAAGTTTCAGCAACTCGACTTCATCATTTTTGATAAGTTCAGGAAAGGTATCTTTAAGATTTTTGATTGGTACATGAGGATAGACTTTTAAAAATCCATCAAAAAGAATTTTACCTGCCTGAGATTCAAACAAGCCATTTTCCGCCTGAATCTGTGCAGTGATATTTTCCAATTGCACATTGGAAAGTTGTGTTGCAACAAACCTTTTCCAAATAAGGTTGTAGAGCTTATACTGGTCTTTTGACAGAAATTCTTTGATCGAATCCGGTGTTGTGAAAGAATTTGTTGGGCGGATCGCCTCATGAGCATCCTGGGCTTTATTTTTATTTTTGTATTTTCGAATATATGAATTCAGATATTCTTCGGGAAAGGAATCCTTGATATATTTTCTGACTTGAAAATTCGCTTTATCCGAGATTCGTACAGAATCAGTTCTCATATAGGAAATAAGACCCGTGTTGCGCCCATGAATGGTCACACCTTCGTAAAGCTGTTGTGCGATCTGCATGGTCTTCTTGATCGAGAATCCCAGTAATTTTGATGCTTCCTGCTGCAAAGTGCTTGTTATGAAGGGAGGAAAAGGAGCAATTGATTTCTTTTCTTTCTTCACATCCTTTACGATATAATCAGCATTTTTGAGCTTCTCGAATATCTCTTCAGCTTCCTCTTTTGTATTCAGCTTGATGACTTTATTGGCGTATTTTTTCAGTTGAGCTTTGAATTCGATATCCTTCTTCAAATCAGCTTCAATTGACCAATATTCCTGTGGTACGAAATCTCTGATCTCCTGTTCTCGCTCGCAGATCAGTCGCAACGCTACAGATTGTACTCTTCCTGCAGACAGATTTTTCGTAATAACCTTCCATAGTATGGGACTAACTTTGTAACCCACGATCCTGTCCAGAATTCTTCGTGTCTGTTGCGCATCAACCTTGTTCTCGTCAACGTGAGTGGGTTTCTCAATAGCTTCAATGATCGCTTCACGAGTAATCTCATTAAATACAATTCTGTATATATCCTCTTCTGGAATGATATTTTTCAATATCTCTTTTAGATGCCATGCAATAGCTTCACCTTCCCGGTCGTTATCAGATGCGAGATAGATATTGTCGCTCTCTTTGGCAGCTTTTTTGATATTATTCACTATTTTGGATTTTTTGGGATCCAGCACATAGGTGGGTTTGAAATTATCTTTCAGATTTATTCCGAATTCCTTTTGAGGTAGATCGCGAATATGCCCCATGGAAGCAAGAATAATAAAATCTTTTCCCAGGTACTGGCTTATTGTTTTTGATTTTGTCGGTGATTCTACGATGAGTAAATTCTTTGCCATAACTACTTTCCGTTTTATCCTTTCTGTCCGCAACAATGCTTATATTTTTTGCCACTTCCACAGGGGCAGGGATCATTTCTTCCCACTTTTTCTTCCTCTCTTCTCATAGGTTGACGCTTTGGTTCCTCAAGTTGCTGCTGTGGCTGATGTTGTCCTTGCTGCATGTTTTGCATTTGTTCTCTCTGCTCTTCAGCACGGGAAGCAACGTGGTCAAAGGCGTTTCTTTCTTTATGAGAAAGCTGCATATCCTTCACCCTGTCCTGCACCTGATAATAAAGTGCCGGATATAAAGTGAAAACATTTTTTATCACTTTTTCTTTAATAGTATCGATCAAATTCAGGAAGAGTTCAAAACTTTCTTTTTTATATTCGATAAGTGGATCTCTCTGTCCATAAGCACGCAAACCGATCCCCTCTTTCAAACGATCCATTTCATATAAATGGTCTTTCCACTGCTCGTCCACAACTTTCAAAAGAGAGTAGCGCTCCAGTTTTCTCTGCTCTTCTTCAAAATGTTTTTCCTTGTGTGCATAAGCTTTGTCCAACTGTTCATAGAGTATATCGATCAGATCTTCCTGATTCCTTATGGAGCCGAGTTCAAGAGAAATATTGAGTTTTACCCCGAGCTCATTTTCGAACCAACCAATAATATCTTCAAGAGGCCAATTCTCTTTATATTCAGTTGAACCAATGAATGAGGAAACTTTACTATTTATCGTATCATCAAGCATTTCCAGAACTTCATCCCGAAGGTTCAAGCCCTTCAGAACTTTTCTTCTATATGAGTATATAACCTCTCTTTGCTGGTTCATAACATCGTCATATTTTATGAGTTGTTTACGTATCTCGAAGTTATGACCTTCCACTTTTTTCTGTGCATTTTCAACCGCCTTGGTCATCCACGGATGCTTGATAGCATCACCTTCTTCGAGTCCCATGTGGGACATCAAACCTGCAATTTTATCTGAGCCAAAGATTCTCATTAGGTCATCTTCGAGAGAAAGAAAGAATTTTGATGAACCCGGGTCACCCTGACGTCCACTACGTCCTCGCAACTGCCTGTCTATTCGTCTGCTTTCGTGACGCTCGGTTCCAATAATATACAAACCGCATGGCATTTTTTCTTTGCAGTTATGGTCAGGAGTTGGTTTATTACTTCCAGCATTCTCACAATCTCCGACACAATCAACGATACAGGTATCGCATCGAACAACCTCTTCGCCAAGTTTTATATCCGTTCCTCGACCTGCCATATTCGTGGCAATGGTTATAGCACCGGGCATACCTGCATAGGCAACGATCTCGGCTTCTTTCTCATGATATTTTGCGTTCAGCACTTCATGAGGAACATTCTTTCTTTTCAACAAACGGCTGATGATCTCTGAAACTTCAACGGATATCGTTCCCACGAGCACAGGTCTGCGCTGCTTATACATCTCTTCAATTTCATCGGTGAGTGCTTCGTATTTCTCCTTCTTAGTTCTGTAGATCAAATCATCATAATCAATTCTGCGTATCGGTTCATTGGTAGGAATTTCAATCACGGGAAGTTTATAAATTTCTTCAAACTCAACCTGCTCTGTGATTGCAGTACCTGTCATACCTGCAAGTTTTGTGTACATGCGGAAATAGTTCTGAAGCGTAACGGTTGCAAGCGTTTGCGTAGCTTTTTGTATCTGGACGTTCTCCTTTGATTCCAGCGCCTGATGGAGTCCTTCACTAAAGCGTCTGCCTGGCATGATACGTCCGGTAAACTGATCCACAATAACAACCCGGTTATCTGTTACAATATATTCCACATCTTTTTCAAAAAGTGAATATGCGAGCAGCATTTGTTTTATATTATGAAGCTTTTCGTTCTTTTCTAAAAAATCTTCCTGCACCTTCTGTTTTTCTGCCTGCTTTGTAGCTGGATCCAGGGATTCATCATTATTTATTTTTTCGATCTCTTCATCGAGATCCGGCATGACAAAAAGAGTGCTGTCATATTTAGAAAGTTCATCCTGCCCCATCTCATTAAGATCCGCACTGCGCTGTCCTTCGTCGATCGAATAGTAGAGCTGCTCATCTATTTTATGAAGCTGCTTCTCCCGCAGATACTGTCCCTCGACCTCATTCATCATCTTCTGATAGGGTCCGTCTTTCAATAATTTTAAAAATCTCTTGGACTTGGGAGCAGCACGTTTAACAGTAAGCATCTTTTTCCCGAATTCAAAATCATTTTCCTGTTCAGTCCCATTCTCGATCATTGTATTTATCTCGGAGAGAAGTTCGTTCACTAACCGTTGCTGCTTTATCACTAATTTACGTATCTGTGGATTGAGTTCCCTGAAATAATTTTTCGAGTGCTCGACTGTGCCGGAAATAATAAGTGGAGTTCTTGCTTCGTCGATAAGTACACTGTCTGCTTCGTCAACGATGCAGTAATGATGTTCACGTTGCACAAGACCTTCAGGGCTCACAGCCATATTATCTCTCAAATAATCAAAGCCGAACTCATTATTTGTGCCGTATGTGATATCAGCAGCATATTGCTTTCTACGCACAGATGGTTCCTGCTCACCATAAATACAACCAACGGTCAACCTGTGATATTTGTAGATCTGCCCCATCCATTCGGCATCACGTTGCGCAAGATAGTCATTAACAGTAATAAGGTGAGATCCCTTACCCACAAGTGCGTTCAGATAGAGCGGCATGGTCGCAGCAAGGGTTTTTCCTTCACCTGTTTTCATCTCTGTGACCATTCCATTATGCAGAGAAATCGCGCCGATGAGCTGCACATCATAAGGTATCATATTCCACTTTGTTTCACGACCGCGAACAGACCATGAGGAGCCAACAAGACGTCTGCAGGTTTCCTTTATCACTGCAAATGCTTCAGGAAGAATTTCCTCAAGAATATTCTTGGTTTCTTCATCAAGGTCTTTCTTTGCATCATCGATCTGGAAACCGATCCGATCTTTCTCATTATCGTCGGAAGTCTCATCATATTGCATTTCAAGCTCATCAACCAATTGCTGCTTCTTATCAATATGATCCTGAATTTTCTCTTTGAATTCTACGGTTTTGTGCTTTAGTTCCTCTTCCGAAAGCGAGGAAAGATCCGCATAAATGCGATTTATCTCATCCACAACGGGTTGAATTTTCTTCACTTCCCGGTCGAACTGAGTACCGAACATCTTTGTTAGAATTTTTTTTATCATATTAACTTCTTATTAAATGAAAGCCCAGTAATTTTCAACTGGGTTTTACGTCAATATTTATAGCAATTAATTATGAAAAATTTGACAATACTTTTTAATAATTCTCTTAAAGATTTGATAATGAAGTACTTGAATAAGTTAATGTCTTAGATAGGAATTTGTTTTATAGTGTGTTAATTTCAAAGTAGGTATATTATATACTGATTGTTTCAGTATGATATATGTTAGAATGCGTGTCAGAATTATTGGTTTTAGGTCAATCTAAAACATAATTTTTATTATAATTAAAAGGAATTTAATATGCATAACGAGTTTACAGCAATAATTGAAAAAGACGAAAATTGGTATATTGCATATTGCCCCGAAATTCCGGGAGCAAATGGTCAAGGGCGAACTATTGAAGAATGTAAACAAAGTCTTTCTGAAGCAATTGCTTTAATTCTTGAAGACCGTAGAGAAGATGCGTTTCGCGGTATCCCTGAAAGTGCTAAAAAAGAATTTGTTACGATTCAATGAAACGTAATACCCTATTGAGACATCTTCGTAGACAAGGGTGCTATCTTAAGCGTGAAGGACGATCTCATTCTTTGTGGTGTAATCCAAATACCGGACATATTGAAGCTGTTCCCCGTCATACAGAAATTCCAAACAAATTAGCACGAAAGATTTGTCGTAGTTTATCAGTTCCAGTTATCAGATGAATGAAACACGCATTTTAACAATCCAATCCATCAGTTGACGGACAAAAACGAGGAGGATTCTGAAATTTCTTAGAAAAAATTTGACAATACTTTTGAGGAAATCTTTAAAAGATTGTGTAATGAAATAATTGTAAAAGTTAATGTCTTAGATAGGAATTTGTTTTATTATGTGTGTTAAATTCGGAAAATAAGTGTATTGTATTTTGCACGGTGCAATTTATTATATGTTAGACCATTATAAATAGTGATAAGGTTTATTAAAATGGAAGATAAAATATTTATGAAAATATATACCGCTGTTGTTGAAAAATGTCATGATACTAACTTATATGTAGGATATGTTCCGGGATTTCCAGGTGCACATTCGCAAGGGAATACTCTTGATGAATTACATAACAATCTTATAGAAGTTATCCGGATGTTAGAAGAAATCTTTTAAAAGATTGAGTAATGAAATAATTCGTAAAAGTTAATTTCTTAAATCCTTTAATTTTTTCTTGACAGCACTTATTCATCTTTTAATAAAAGTTCAAATGATAAGCAATGTAACAAATTTTGTTAGAGGTGGCACTCCGCCAGCTGGCAGACCTAACGGGATAAATAAATTAGTAATGGAAACTACAATGCAAATTTTTTATGAAACAAATGCAGTATTTTATACATTTATATATTTTTATCCGTCAGCTGACGGATTGCATTGTAGTGAGATGTTAACTAATATGATAAGAATGTTAGACTGCACGGTGCAGTCTAATTAGTAGTTATAACGCAATAATTCGAGAGTTTGGATATGAATCATAAAACATTTCAAAGAGGAAGTGAGTGGGGTAAATGGGATCTTCATATTCATATGCCAAGTTCTGTACTTAATAATAATTTTGGTTCCGAATGGGATATATATGTTCAAAATATGTTTAAAAGTGCAATTGAAAATAAAGTAGTTGCTATAGGCATTACAGATTATTTTTCTATTGATGGTTACAAAAAACTTAAAAGGGATTATCTCCAAAATCAATCAAAGCTCGAATCATTGTTTGATGAAACTGAGATAGAATTGATAAAAAATATTCTTGTTGTGCCTAATATAGAATTTCGTATTTCGAAGTTAGTTATTGATAAAGAGAATTCACTCAATTGGAATAGGAAAGTTAACTACCACATTATTTTTTCTGATAAAATACAGATTGAGGATATTGAAGAAAATTTTTTGCATCGCTTAGAATTTGAAAACACAGCTTTAGTTGGGGAATCTTCTCAAACAAATTCTCTTACGAGAAGGAATCTTGAATTACTTGGAATGCAATTAAAAAAAGAACATCAACCGTTCCAATCATATAATGATCACTTTGTTGGTATTATGAATGCTGCAATAGATGACAAAAAAATAATAGATACACTTTCCGCAAATGTCAATTTATTTAGAGGCAAATATTTATTGGGGATACCGGCGGATGAAGATTTAAGCCGAATTGAGTGGAATTCACAAGGGCATTTATTCAGAAAGCTTCTTATTAAAAAATCGCATTTTATTTTCTCTTCTAATCCTGGTACCATTAAATTTGGTTTAGGAGAATATCACGAAAATAAACGAGCGTTTGTTGAGGAATTTGGTTCTATAAAACCTTGTATATGGGGTTCAGATGCGCATTCATTCGAAAATTTATTTAAACCAGCCTTAAATAGAATTACTTGGATAAAATCTAATCCGACTTTTGAAGGACTAAAACAAGTAATTTATGAACCCGATCAAAGAGTAAAAATTGATGAAAACAAACCCTTTGACAAAACATCCTATTTAGTAATTGATAAATTTAGATTCATTGACAAGTCTTCCAATAAAATGTTTTCCCCATCTTGGATTTATTTGAATCAAGATTTAAATGTAATAATAGGTGGTAAATCTGCTGGGAAATCATTATTACATTACCATATTGCAAAAGCAATTGATCGGACACAAGTTGAAAATAAAACAAGTTTGGTAGCCGCAAGTGACTATGACGATTTTATGTTAAAGAATCCTTTTGATTTAGAGGTGGTTTGGCGTGATGAAACAACTAATAAACTTACAGACGCCGAAGATGAAAATAATAATCAAATTACTTATATCCCACAGTTGTATATAAATCATCTTGCAGAAAAACAAGGAGAAAAACACCTTGACGAGTTAATTGAAAACATATTGTTACAGAATAATGATTATAAAGATAAGGTAACTCAAATATATCATAGAATTAATAATTCAGAAGCAGAGATTAAATCACAGATAGAAAATTTAATACAACTAAAAAATGAGTATATAGACATAAATAAGAAAAAGATTTCTATTGGCAAAAAAGAGAAAATTGATGAAGAAATTCAAAAAATCACAAAAGACATTGAAGACTTAAGGAAAACTGCTGGATTTACCGAATCCCAGAACAAAACTTTTATAAATCTAAATACCAAATACAAATTGATTGATGGAAAGAAAGCCTATTATACTAATGCAAGTGCCTCAATAGATGAGTTTGTTTCAAGTGTAAACGATCTCGGTCCTAAGTTAACCGATTTTATTAATAAGAAATATTCAGAATATGATGCTGAAGGTATAGAACAGTATTTATTAAAACATCTCTTTGATAATATTAACACATCAATTAAGGATTCTTTTGATAAGTTCAATTTACTTTCCGATAGTTATTCTGTCGCTTTAGCTGAAAAAATCTCTAAACTTGAAAAAATTATTAGTGAAATCGAAAATTACTTAAAACCATTTCAAGAAAAAATAAAGAATCAAAAATTACTAGAGAATTTATCACAACGTATCAAAACAGAAAAAGATAAAATCATTGAAATTGATTCTAAAACTAAAGAACTTCATAAAATTGTTGAACGCGCCCGCCAAATAAATGCTGAAATACTAGCAAACTATAAAGTAATCTTTGATTCATTTCTTGAAATAGAAAGAGAGCTCCAATTAGATAAATTCAAGAAAATTGGTGAGGATTTAGAATTGCAAAGCACTTTGCATTTCGACTTAACGAAGTTCCAAGCATTTACTGCTTTATTCGATGGACGCTCAAGGCTGAGTCAATTCTTTTCTACTGCATTCAACGATAAAGAGGAATTTATTTTTAATAAAGAAACACATATTGGAAATATTAAATTAATATTCGGGAAAATACGAGAAATTGAAAAACTAGGATTAAGGATAAAATATAGTACTACCGAATACGATCTCTATGAAAAACTTTTAGGGAATTACTTTAAGATTGATTACAAGATAATTTATAAAGGTGATAATATATTAAAAATGTCACCTGGAAAACGAGGTGTTGTTCTTCTAGAATTAATCTTACACATTAGTAATGCTACACATCCAATTTTGATAGATCAACCGGAAGATAATCTTGACAACAGAACTATTTATGATGAATTGAAACACTTTATTATCGATAAAAAGAATAATAGACAAATAATATTAGTTACTCACAATGCAAATTTGGTCGTTTCTACAGATTCAGAAAATATTATTGTAGCAAATCAATCTGGTCAACAGATTGGGAAAGATAAAAGAGAATACACTTTCGAATATGTTTCCGGTGCTATTGAAAAAACATTTGAAAATCAAGCTGAGGATGGAATTTTATATAAATATGGTATAAGAGAACACGTATGTGATATTCTCGAAGGTGGAAAAGAAGCATTTCAAAAACGTGAACAAAAATATGGGATTGAATACAATGCGTTATAACAAGCCAATCAAGCGGACGCCGTTTTCGCATTTGGCATTTTATAAATTTTGGGGTTAGTCGTACCGTTTCGGCTAACTCGTTAGTGGTAGTAGTTCTAATTAATATACTTGCAAACTGTGCTTACGATTAAAGTTAAGCACAGTTTGCTAAATCATCGGCAGTTGTTTTTTAAGCGGCATTGCTGTTCTGGGGCGCCGCTTATCGGCAACTCCGTTATACAATGAAAGTCCAAGGATGTTAGTAATGGATAAGTCCAAAAGATTAAAACTTCTTAATGATCTTTGTTTTGGCGAACCTGACGCTGAAGCAGAAGGCAAAATGACTACGGATGTGTTCGTTGTTCCTCCTCAATATCCCAAAATAGTAGATAATAAAGTAGGTCTTATTCTAGGAAACAAGGGCATAGGAAAATCGGCGATAACGGAATATTTGGATTGTGCAAAAAATGACATAGACAAAATTTTTAATAATCCCGATAGTAATAGAGATGTCAAGAAAGTGATAATTTGTATTTCACGTCTTAACCACGAGCTTCGTTTAAATCCAGGGGTTAGAAAGTCTCTTGAAGGCATCGAAAAAAACGCCAGAGGGCGCTTCAGTAGCGAGTGGCTGAGCTATTTGTCGAAGAAAATTGTAGGAGCCCTCTCGTATGAAGAAATTATATCTAAAAAATCACCTCTTAGAAAAAAAAATAAACCAGGGAAAAATATTCTGACATCTTTAGAGTCTTTAGAGCCATTTTTTTCGCCAGATGGTACAATGAAACTTGGATTAGGCATTAAATTTGGTGCGCGGTCTGAAGAAGATGAAGAAATAGATTACCAGGAAGCATTGAGTCAATGTGATAAACTTTTAAGGGAGAAGGATTGCTATATTTGGATTCTCATTGACGATATTGACGATTTATTTTTCCCTGATTTGCCAAGGCGTAACACCTGCATCGCTTCGCTCCTTGAATTGTGGGAAACTTTCCGCAACACCTATACCAACATTAGGTTGAAAATATTCGCACGAAATGATATACTTAGACCATTGGCATTTGTTGGAAAACCCAAGTTATATGGTAAGTTTGTGGTTTTGGACTGGAACCGCCGTTCGATTCTTCACTTTATTGTCAGACGCATTCTGAGTGTTCAAAGCATCAGAACATATTGTGAAGGAATATTGTCTATGAGTTTATCTGACGTTGGGACTATGACTGAAGAAGAAGCATTAAAAGTATTCCATGCAATCTTTGAACAGAGCCCAGATCGAAGTAAGTCAGGTAAAGAGTTCTTGATATCTTCGCGTTCTGTCTTTAAAACGCAGAAAACACTTCGTCTTTACAGGTTGGAAACCTATTTAGTAGAATTCAAAGAATCAGACAAGCACAATTTGTATCCAAAGATGAGAAAACTTATGCGGAATCAAAAAAATGAATTCTCTAGGGAGTACCTTGCAGAAGTTTTAGAAGTTAAAAATAAAGAAGATCTTACTTCATTGCTTGAAATATTATTTGATAGAGGATTCCTAAAACCTGTAGATGAACCTGATGTTGAGTACGCTACGAAATTTGAGCTGCCCTATATGTATCGAACTTCATCCAATGATGCCGATGGGGATGTTTTCGAGTGGCTCTACGACAGAGCAACAGATGCACAAAGCATTCTTCCCAGAGAACTCATAGTCATGTTGAACGAAGCAAAACAGGAAGAATTAAAATCATTAAGGAGGTAATGAAATGCCGTACAACATACTTTTTTTAATCCTGTACTTCGTTGCGCTTACAATCGTGATTGCAACAGGTCGAAAAAAAACGAGTCCGGACGAGTATCTTATTGCATCCAGAAATCTTGGAGTGTGGGCAACAGTCTCGACGCTTTTCTCTACCTACCGAAGTGGGTCTGGTTTTGTCGCTCTGGTTACATTGGGGGTAATATTTAAACTCGGTGCAGTTTGGCTAACAATGGGGATGTTACTGGCACTTGCTTATCTATATATTATTGTTCCCAAAATACGAAGGCTCTCAGATGACAAAAATCTATTGACTATACCTGATTATTTTAATGAAGTGTACGGGCAAGGGTCTGCATTTTTGACAGCGATTCTTATAGTAGTCATGGGGCTCATATTTGTTATTGCTCAATTTTATGTTTCGAGCAGAGTTCTTGTAGCATTGTTACCAATTTCCTTGACTACCGCGACATTTTTGGTAGGCATCCCCATCATTGCATATTTAATGTTTCGTGGATATACGTCTGTGGTGCGCACTGATATATTTCAATGGTTTATCATTCTGCTCTTTCTTGTCGTCCCGTTCTGGTTGATTAGCGGAAGGGCACATTTAGACATCCAAATTGGGTCTTTGTTGAGTCCTACGTGGAAAGGAATAGTAGGATTTACTGTTTCAGGCTTTTTTGTAACTCTTATGGGTGCAGACACATGGCAGCGTTTGTATTCGGCAAGAAATATAAAGACCGCTCGTAAAGCGTTGCTTATTACAGGGCCGGCATTTTTTATATTCAATGCGATCATTGTTTTATTTGGAATGCTGCTTGGTAGCATTCTGGGTGATATTTCCCCTAACCAAGTATTCTATGAAGGATTCAAAACTGTTCTGCCCCCAATTGCGGGAGCATTATTATTGACCGTACTATTTGCTTCAATTATGTCGACAATTGACACCTATGTGTTTATCAACTCATTGACGTTTGTCAAAAACCTCTTGATGAGAGGAAGTAAAGACAAATCGAAAATCGTAAAAAATACAAGGTATGTTATTCCGATCTACCTATTACTCGCAATGGTACTCGCATTGAGCGCCGGTAATTTTTTAAATCTTGTTTTTGGTGCTACCACTATTCTCACTATAATGGCTCCGTCTGCTGTTTACAGTTTCTATCGATATAAGGAGAAGCATAAGTTAAATGATATAAGCACGATGCTCAGTCTAGTGCTTGGTTCAATAGTCCATTTACCTTTATTTTTTCTAGGAAAGTTTCAACAACCTGTGTATCTTCTCTATCCCCTTGCCGCGGCATTTTTAGGCCTATTGATTGGTCAATTTATCTTCAAGAAAGACAGGTAAAATTTAAGCAGATTTAATGAACAATCCTCTGAAGCTTCTAAGTAGATTGAATGAAGGTGCGACAAGTAAAATTTGCCGAATTAGGCAACGCCTACAAACAGACTTGCAATTTGTGCCTGCCCGAGCATGGTTAGAACTACAAAATAGTTTGCAGGCGGCAGTGGACCTTGGAGCTTTTACAAAAATGGGTATAACAACCGCATCAACGCGGACTGCCAATTCCGCTGCGCTCCGTTCCCGCTGGTGAAGGGCACGTTAGATGAAGATAATATGAAAAACGGAGAAATAAAAAGATCTAAATGGGAATATTTCGAAAGGTTTCTATTAATTGCTGCCTTTATTTTTACTGCTATATCCACTTGGTATGCTACTTCGACTGCAAAAAAAGCTCTCGAGCAAGCTTCAAACGAATTACGACCATGGGTTATTGTAGAAAAAATCAATGTATTTTTTCATGATGAAAACATGAAATCAAAATTTCAAATCACTAATATCGGGAAAGTCCCAGCTTACATAAAAATAGAAACTGAGCTCACCCTAAATGGAGTACCAATTGAACCCACATATTTGAAACCCGTTAAGTTTCCTATCGCAATTATGCCCAATCAAACAATACATAAAGAGGGTTTAACCATTGGCGGGGATTATTACAAAAAAGTGCAAAAGAAAGAGTTTGAAGGCAAAATCGTATACTCTATTCGAATAGACTATGGAGTTTCGAAAGATAAAATTAATAACTATTATTTTTATGAAAAGTTAGAGTTTGACCAAGAAGATATGCCTGATAATTTACAGAATATTGAAAAATTAGGAATTTGGAACATTGTTGAAACAGATTTTCAATAATCATCTAACAAGTCGATGAAACGGACTGAAACCGCTGCGCGGTCCCAGCCACTTAGCTACGCCATTGTGCGTCAGCATTTGAAATGTAAATAAACACAAGAATTATTAAAGGTAGATGTTTCCTTTATACGGAAGGTGAAATAGAAATTAATTCCTTTTAATAAAATGAAATGAACCAGATTTGAACAATTTATGAAAACAGAAAAAGAACAAACATATTTAGACCGAATAGCTGAACTTGAAAAAGAACTCAAGCGAACCCATCATAAAATAAAAAAAGATACTTACGGTTTACATTGGCTGGATGTACCCGAAGCCTTTGAAGATGATGTAGAAAACAAACTTCCCATACTCAAAGAAGTGAAAGACAAAGCAATTGTGAATGACGATGGCAAACCCACCCACATTTTAATTGAAGGCGACAATTACCACGCACTTACCTGTTTGAACTATACACATAAAGGTAAAATTGATGTCATTTATATTGACCCACCTTACAATACAGGCAGTGATGGTTTCAGATATAAGGATAAACGATTTTTAGACAAGTTTCCAGACGGGACTGATGTACCGAAAGGCCATCCTTTGCGCCACAGTTATTGGCTCTCTTTTATGTACAAGCGCCTTGAATTGGCAAAATCCTTGCTTACTGATGAAGGAATAATTTTCATCAATATTGATGAAAATGAATTCGCACAACTCAAATTATTATGTGACCAACTTTTCGGTATTAAAAACCATTTAATAACTTTACATGTTCAAGTAAGGTATCCAGGGAAAACACTGGTTGAAGATATGGGTTATCAAAAATTGATTGAACAAGTTTTGATATACAGCAAATCACCTAGTGCGGCTCTTAAAAATGAAAGTATTCCGTACGAAATTGATAAATTTAAATGGACAATTGAAGAAATAGGTGATTTTGAGGAAATAGAATTAGGCGGTAAAAAAGTAGATGTTTTTATGGAGGATTCATATAAAATAGTTAAAGTAGAACCTTCTACTGATTCATTGAAAGAAATATGGGCCACCGGTAAAGTATTAGATGGTAATTCTTCAGGCCGATTTTTTAGGGATTATCTTCAGGATCGTGAATTCATAGATGGTTACAAAACTTTGTATAAAGTATATGGTATTGGTAGCGACAAGTTTAATTATCGGTATTTTACCGGCCCAAAGAGAAAGAAAGCAACCAAGGGTAAATATTATCAAGGTGTTCCTGTTGAGGTATTAGAAGATCTTGAAAACTATGAAAAAGAAAAAACGATAATTAATTTTGTAGATTTTTCAGACAGTTTTGGTAATTGTAGGCATGAAGGTGGTATTGACTTTCGTAGCGGAAAGAAACCGATAGCCTTTTTAAAGCACATATTAAAATTATCTTTATCAAAAAATAAGTATTGTACAGTTCTTGATTTTTTTGCTGGTTCCGGTAGCCTTGGACACGCTGTTTTAGATAATAATTCTCTTGAAAATCGTCGCGATAAATTTATCCTGGTGACAAATAATGAGAATGAAATAATGAAAATAAAATGTTACCCAAGAGTTAAAAATGTAATAGATGGCTATGGAAATACTTTGGGTTTAGGAAATTCATTGAAATACTACAAAACCGAATTCGTTGGCGACCACAATATTCTGGGTGCTAACGATCAAGACAAAAGTGAATTAGCCCATCACGCTGGTGAACTTTTGGCAATTGCCGAAAATACCCTTTATGAAATGGAAGAACTACAAACAGACTTTTTCCAATTCTTCAAAAATGAAAAACAGTTCACCGCTGTTTATTTCAGAGAGGAATTAGACCATTTTGAAAAATTCCGTGAAAAAGTATTGGTACTTGAAAAACCGGTCACTGTTTATGTTTTCAGTTGGGGTGAAAATGAATTTGCAGATCAATTTGAATATCGGGATAATATTGAAGTGAAACCCATTCCACAACCAATTCTTGAAGTGTACAAAACAATCTATAATTTGAGTAACTAATGGCAAAATTCAATCCACTACCATTCCAAAAAGAAACCATTGACCAACTTAAAGAAAAATTTGTACGCCTTTGGGTCAATCCAGAAAGACAATTAACGCTTGTTCTAAAATCTCCAACCGGAAGCGGAAAAACATTTACATCCGCTTCATTCATTAATGAACTAAATGGTTTACCAAATTGGGACGAAGATAAGGCGTTTATCTGGATTACATTCAGTGATGACCTTGCAATGCAGAGCAAAGATAAATTTCAAGAATATTTTAGAAATGCTCTGAAAAACGACCTGCTTACCGTCAATGACATCAATAACGGCAAACTGAAAAAGAATGATATTTTATTCTTGAACTGGCAAAAACTGGTTTCCCGTTCCGCAGAAAACAGAATCTTACGGAGACCAGAAAATCCTGACAAGCGGAAGGAGTCCGGCAGTTATTGGGAAGACTTTATTGATAAAACTCACGAAGAGGGCAGAGAAATTATTCTTATCGTAGATGAAGTACATAAAAACAGAACAACAACTCTTGCTCAAGAAATAGTCAATTATATCAATCCAAAAATTATTTATGGTATTTCCGCTACACCTTCGAATGAAGACGAATTGAAAGCCAGAAGGCATAACAGTTTTATTGAAGTTCCACGACAACGTGTTGTAGATGAAGGGTTGATAAAAGAAAAAATTGTGGTTACACCCAATGAAGATTTGCAGAAACACGGCGGTGAAGATTTGGACAAAGTTTTGTTGGATTTAGGGATAGAAAAGAAGAATGAACTAAAAAGACAATTTGAAGAATTAGGAAAAAATGTAAATCCCCTTATTCTCATCCAATTACCTAACGATGATAAAGAATTGCAGGATCGGGGTGAAAAAACAAAAGAAGAAGTTGTAACGGATTATTTGAAAGAATTAGGTGTTGAAAGCAAGAAAATAGCCAGATGGTTTACCGGACATTCAAGACCGCCATTCTTAGAAGAAAATGATGATGAACACGATTTTCTATTATTCAAACAGGCTGCCGGTACTGGTTGGGATTGCCCCAGAGCCCACGTTTTGATAATGTTTAGGGAAATTTCTTCCCATACTTTTTATGCACAAACAGTTGGTCGCATTCTCCGAATGGCAGAACCACAAAAAAAGGATGATTACAAATACAATTCTGATTTACGCACAGGTTATTTATTCACCAATTATGAGCGAAAAGATATAAATGGCGATTTTGAGAAAATTACTGGAAACAAGCCGTTTATTTATAAATCTCAAATTAAGTTAGAATTCAAAGAAGATGTAAAAGATTTTCAATTAGAATCCTCTTTTCTATCCCGTGTTGATTATGGAGATCTTGCCGATTCAGTAAAATTTCAAAAGAGTTTTGTTGAGTCAATGAATAAATATTTTGGAATTACCTCTGATGATATTTTTGATAAAGCCCAAAAGAAATTGGAAGAAAAAGGTGTTAATCTTACTTCAAAAGTTTTCAATCGTTTGATTGTGGATGCTTTGTACACTGATTTTGACCAATTGTCTTTGGATTTCAAGACAAAAGGTGAAGATCAAGATTTCGAGATGTCTCAAAATGATATTGAAAAATCATTCAATTTCCTTTGTTATCAAGTATTGAAAGAACAAACAGATGATGATGCCAGAATAACAAATGTTGCCCGGTCTTGGTCACCTTTAAAATCCGCTCTACGTGTTTGGTTAAAAAGCATATTTTTACCAGATATTTCAACAATTTATCGTGTATGCGTTTTTGATATTCTTCGAGATGCAAGTAGCAAATTCAGACCAGCCATAACAAATGCATTGAAAGAGTATAGACCTGTCTTAAATAAGATTTTAAAAGAACGGCATAATAAACAAAAAGAGAAAGAAGCACCCATTTTCAAAGTAAGTGATTTGCAATATCAATACACTGAAGATTATGTTGAAGTTGATCAAAATAATTGTGTGATGGATAGTTGTTATATTCGTGATTACTCCGGAAGGCAGAATGAAGAAAGATTTGTGAACTATATAGATACAAAAACAGATTCTGTAAGATGGTGGCTAAAAAATGGTGATAGCGGAAAAGATGCATATTCTTTACAGTACTTTAATAAGACAAAACAAAAAGATTCTCTTTTTTACCCTGACTGGATTATTCAATTTGAGAATGGGAAGGTTGGAATTTTCGATACAAAAGCAGGTCAATCTCTTAACACCGAAGGAAGAGCAAAGGGTTTAGTTGAAAAATTAGAAGAACTTGGTGATAATTATTTGGGTGGGATTTCCAGATTCGCCAATGGCGTTTGGGAATATTGCGATACAGCCGATTATTTTGATGAAACTCCATCCAATAATGAATGGAAACCAATGGAATATTTATTTAATTAAAACAGCAACTTTAGAAAAATAAATGAAGATTAAATGCATACGCACAACCCCAAATCAACCTGATCCAGATACATCAGGGAAGGTTATTTTATCCGTTATGCACCTTCCCAAACACAGTTAAGTTAACACTCCCCCTATTTATTCAATCCTTATTACTTTTTGTTAATATCTTGAATCTGTATCTTAAACTGCTGGAATGATTTATTTTTCGGATGCTGTTTGATCAGTTCATCCATATAGTCAACTGCTCTTTCAGCATAATCGGTATTAATCCTCACAATATTCAAATAGCGGTTGAGGAAATATTGCTGATCAGTATGTTTCATAATGAAATCTTCAAGAGTGTTAAGGGCAGTTGCAATATCCTCATTTTTCACAAGAAATTCAATTTGGAGATATACGAGTTGAGGATCTTCAGGACTCTTTTTTAGAAGTGGTTCGATCACGCTCAAGGCACTGTCGTACAATTCCATTTCATAATACAGGTTTGCAAGACTCGGCAGGTATCTATCCTTCTCATGCACAAAATCCATTGCCTTGTTAAGATACTTCACTGCATTCTCGTAATCTCCATTCTGATAGAAGGTTGTGGACATACGCATGAAATCGGCGCCATAATTATTGACGAGACGCTTCATATTCTCGTCTTTGTAGAGAGTTTCATTGTAGATGGATTTATAATCAAACACATTTTCAATATTATGATTTAGTCGAGGGGCATTTATCTGATATTTTGCTTTTGTCGAGACAAGTCTGTCCGCCATGCCTTCGCTCTGAAGATATTCATCGAAATCCACACGGTCTGCAACTGTGACAGCAAAGTATATAGGGCGTTTACCATAATTATTTTTTATGATCTGCAAAACCATTTGGTCTTTAACGAAGAGTTGTTTGGCTTTTGGGAAAGTGATCTTGATATCTCCTACCCGGAAGTTCGCTTCGTTGGCAAGCTGGATAGGGTGCAACTCATCGATCTGTTTATCAGATAAATTGATCTCAATGCCTTCAAAATCTCGAAGCTGTTTTATATACCACGGTGTGTTCAGAAGACTCAAATTTGCAACAGAAACATCCTTACGAATTCCACCAAGATCTTTCTTTGCCACATATGCTTCATTCAGTTTGATCTGAGTTTTTCTTGGAATATCTTCTTTATCTGAAATTGAGAATCCTTTGATCTCTCCGAAGAGAAGTGTATCTTCCTCAAGAAAATATTCTTCTGCATTAGGATCATAAACTGCTTGAGCATACCACAATGGGAAAGTATCATTATCTCCATTTGTAAATATGATCGCATTCTTATCGAGCCCGTTCAAGAAATTTGTACCGTATTCAAGAGATAGCAGCTCCTGGCTTCTATCATTTTTATGATAATGAGACGCCATATTAATAATGGGAAGTGTTGCAAGAAGACATAATGCAATAATAGACAATATTTTCGATCTTTTACGTAGATATCGTATGACTCCCATTACTCCGATGCCCATCCAGAATGTCCAAAGCATATAAGCAGTTATGAAAAAGTACGGTCTGTCACGCACTTCTGCAGATGAGAGATTCATCACAAGTATCATTGCAATGCTTGCCATGAAGAAAAATGACGCAAGGTAAATGAATGAGCGCTTGTTCTTTTTGAACTGATAGTAAAAACCGGTCAAACCAAGTGCAACAACAATAAATTGGAAAATCGTATGTATAAACTGTTTTGATACATTCAGGAAATTACTGATGACCTGAGCATCGAAAAACTGCCAGCTGAAATATCTGAGGAAATGAAAATCGAGTTGCATCAGAATGGGAGCACGTCGCACTGTGAAACTAGTAGGTCCATACTGTTTCCTGAAGACATAATCCATAAAACGCTGCAGAGTAGAAGGATCACCCTCATTAATAAAGGGATCTGCTGCTGCACGTATCGGGAGAATGAGGTGTGTGCTCAGCCCGAGAATAACCATCAACAACGCAAAAAACCATACCCGAGGTTGTACATAATCCCGCAGGTAATACATCAACACACCTATAACAAAAAGTGCGAAGATATATTTTCCCAGACTGCCCTGCCCGAATCCGGATCCAATAAGATAGAAAATATAGTAAAGAGCAAGTCCTATGACCACGAAGATCGCAAGTTTCTTATAGAAATTCTTATCAAATTTCAATAATGGAAGAACTACGATCAGCAGTACCGCCAGTGCGATCTGCAGCGTTGTCTGATGCACGCTGAATCCGAGAAAGAATAGATACACGATGAGCAGTAATATATTCTGATGGTTGAAGTTCTTTTGCTTTTCAGTCCAGATGAGCGTGAGCCATATTATAAGTGCAATGAAGAATGATAATCCTCCATAGACTTCTGCTTCGATCGCATTTAACCAGAATTCTTGTGAAAAAGCGATAAAGAGCGCACCGAAAATTCCTGCAATATATGCATATATCTGTTTGGTTTCCCAGATTGCAACAAGCTTCACAATAGAGAGATAGACAAAAAGAGAGGCAAAACAGCTAAAGAAAATTGATAACAGACTTACTGCCTGAGCATGTGAAAGTCCTATCGGGAGGAGTGTGAAAAATTTACCGAGTAGTATATAAAAGGGATTTCCGGGAGGATGTGGAACACCAAGAATTGAGCTGCAGGCAATGTACTCACCGCAATCCCAAAACGAGAGTGACACAGGTTTTGTGATATAATAGATAATGAAAACAGACAGAAAAACTACCAGCCCTATAATGGCATTTGTTCTCCTGTCGATAGTGCACTTATTTTCAAAATTCATAGTATTATTTTTTGTTATTGTTAGCTTTGATGGCATCGAGAGGACATTCCTTAAGACACAGTCCGCACTCTATGCAATCATCTGTGATTATGTATTGTGTGTCGTCTTCGACTATTGCTTTTTCCGGGCATATTTCTATACAGGCTCCGCATTTAATACAATCAGCGGTTATAATAAAGCTCATAATACTTTAAATCTCCATGATTTCTTTCTCTTTATTATCGACAATTTCGTCTATTTTTTTTGTAAATTCATCAGTAATTTCCTGAATTTCATCCAAACCGTCTTTGGAATTATCTTCAGAGATGATACTGTCTTTTTCGAGTTTTTTGATATCATCATTGGCAGTTCTTCGTATATTTCGAACTGATATCTTTGCCTCTTCTCCATGCTTCTTCACCAATTTGCCAAGATCTTTTCTTCTATCTTCAGTAAGAGGCGGAAAAGCAAGCCGGATCACATTGCCGTCATTTTGCGGTGTGATGCCGAGATCAGAAGCAAGTATTGCTTTTTCGATAATTTGCAGCATGTTCTTTTCCCACGGATTGATGAGTATCAGCCGGGCTTCAGGTACAGAAATCGTTCCCACATGATTAAGAGGAGAGGGCTGTCCATAATAATCTACTGTGATATCTTCAAGAAGTGAAATATTCGCTTTACCGGTTCTAATTTTCATGAGTTCTTTTCGAAGCGATTCAATGGTTTTATCCATTTTGTCGCGAGTGTCTTTGTAGATCGACTCTAATTCTTGCATTATTAACTCCTCTTGTTCCTCTTGTTATCCTCCGGTGTTGCATAACTATTCATACTATATACAGGGTTTTACAACCTGTCCGCCAATGTGCTACTCTATGATACTTCCAAAATTATCTTCAAAAACAGCTTTGGAAATATTTCCGAGTTCTTTGATATTGAATACTTTAATTTTTAAATGATTATTTTTTGCCAGTGAAATAGCTGTAAGATCCATAATTTTGAGATTTAATTCAATATAATCAGCGTAAGATATTGTATTAAAAAGAGTTGCATCGGGATATTTTACAGGATCTCTGTCATAGACACCATCAACCTTTGTTCCTTTGAACAGGATATCTGCTTCGATTTCAAGAGCTCGTAGAACTGCTGCAGTATCTGTAGTGAAATAGGGATTTCCAGTGCCGCCTGCATACAGACCGACTTTCCCTGCCCGAAGTGCTGCCTGAGCACTTTCTGACGAGAAACAAGTACCGATCGATGCGACAGGTTTTGCGGTAAATACTTCAGAGAGCACATGGTATTCACGTAATTTTTCATGAAGCACAATGGCATTTTGTACAGTTGCAAGCATACCGATAGCATCAGCTTCAGGACGTCTCATACCCTCGATTGCAGAAGTGGCTCCACGGAAAAAGTTACCACCACCAATTACAATACCGAGTTCCAATCCCTTTGTGTGAAGATCAACAAGCTCTTTTACAATCCGCGTAACAGCTTCATTTTCAATACCAAAGGAATTTTGCCCCTGTAGTATTTCTCCGCTGATCTTTAGCAGGATTCTCTTGTATTTCATGTTACATACCTATTTGGTAACGCGCAAATCTCTTAATGCTGATATTCTCACCCAGCTTCAATACTGCATTGGAAATCAGCTCTTTGATCGTGATGTCTTCATCCATTACAAGTGGTTGGTCGAGCAGACAATTTTCAGTATAATATTTTTTTATACGTCCTTCAACGATCTTATCCACTATCTTTTCCGGTTTACCGGCAGCAAGAGCTTGCTCTTTATAAATTTCTTTTTCGTCTTCAATAATTTTTGGATCAATATCTTCTTCAGAGAGCGCCATAGGGTTGGTGGCAGCAATGTGCATTGCGATCTGATTTGCCATTTCCTTAAAGTCGTCAGTTCGTGCCACGAAATCTGTCTCACAGCTCAGTTCAAGCAGCACACCCAGTTTTGCGCCGGGATGAATATATGCATGAATGATGCCTTCGCTTGAATCTCTGCTTGCCTTCTTCTCTGCCTTAGCAATTCCTTTCTTACGTAGGACCTTCACTGCTTCATCAACGTTCCCATTCGCTTCAGCCAATGCTTTTTTGCATTCCATCAGACCAACATTTGTTTTATCTCTTAACTCTTTAACCTGTTTTGCTGTAATTTCCATAATAACTCCGTATATTATTTTTGGTGAACCAATCCAAGATGGATCTTTAAGCCACGTTTTGATGAAAATGTTTTTCCGCATTCTGGACATTCAAAACGTTTTTCTTTTTTATCTTCGGGATCTTCTTTTGGCTCTTTTTTATTCTTTTTTGGCTTCTTTTCTTCTTTCTTCTTTGAAACCTTTTCTTTTGCTTTTTCAACCTTTTCAACTATTTCGGTCTCTTCTATAACTTCAGCAACAGTATCACCCTCTTTTTTGACTTCTACTTCTTCTACTTCAACAGCTTCTTCTATTTCATCTTTCACTGCTGCTTCGGGTTCAGAGATATCTCCACCTTCGGAAGCTATTCTCTTTCCTTCTACTACAGCATTTGCTATGATATCACAAATAAGATTTACAGATTTCATAGCGTCATCATTACCCGGAATTACATAATCAATACCATCGGGATTTGCATTAGTGTCGACAATAGCAACAATTGGAATATTAAGATTTTTCGCTTCGCTTACTGCATTTGTTTCGTACACAATATCAGCAATAAATAATGCTGCAGGCATTTCTTCCATATCCCGAATTCCACCGAGTGCGCTCAGAATCTTATCATACTTTCTTTGCATTTTGAGCACTTCGAGTTTGGTGAATTTATTGATCTCGCCAGTCTCATTTAAATTATCAAATTCATCGAGTTTTGAGATGCTCTTTCTGATAGTTTTCAGGTTTGTTAATGTGCCGCCATACCATCTATGACTAATATAGAATTCGTCACATTTTTCAGCAGCATTCTGAATACCTTCAGAAACCTGCTTTTTTGTACCCACAAAAAGGATTCTTTTGCCTTTTGCAGCAAGTTCTCTGATGAAGCAATATGCTTGATTGATAGCTTCAAGGGTTTGTTTAAGATCAATGATGTGAATCCCATTCCTTTTGATGAAGATATACCTTTTCATCTTGGGATTCCAGCGTCGAGTTTGATGACCAAAATGAACACCAGCCTCGAGAAGACTTTTCATTTCAACGACACTCATGCGTGTCCTCCAACGGTTTATTATTTTAACTTCATCAATACCGCATTTATTCGAATGTAACGAACACCGTTTGCAGCTCAGAAGTTAATTATTGAATATATTATTTTATCTCTTTGAATACTGATATGCTTTACGTGCTTTTGCAAGTCCGTATTTCCTGCGTTCCTTCTCACGTGCATCACGTGTAAGAAGTCCTTCTTTTTTCAGGATCGGACGCAATTCAGGATCGTACTCCAAAAGTGCTCTGCTGATACCAAGGCGGATTGCACCGGCTTGTCCGGAAAGTCCCCCACCGCGCACATTGACCTTTACATCAAATCGCTCTGATTGGTCAATAAGCTTGAAAGGTTCTTCAACGATCATCTCAAGAGTTTCTCTGCAAAGATAATCCTTCATAAGTTTTTTATTAATGATTCTTTTTCCGGTTCCTTTGGATAATCGAACACGTGCAACAGCGTTTTTACGTCTGCCAACTGCATCAAAATATTGCATATATATTTCTCCTAAAATTAAGAAATTTTAATTTCTTCAGGTTGTTGCGCCTGATGATTGTGGTCATTGCCTGTATAGATTTTCAATCGCTTGAGCATCCTATCGCGAAGCTTGTTTTTGGGAAGCATACCTTTCACCGAATGATATACAATATGCTCGGGTCTCTTCTCCCGCATCTGCTGGAAAGAGGTAACTCTTTGTCCGCTTGGATAACCGGAATATCGCTTGTATTCCTTTGCAAATTCCTTTTGACCTGTAACTTTCACTTTTCCTGCATTCAGTATTATTACGAAATCTCCCATATCAAAGAAGGGAGTGTAGGTCGGTTTATGCTTTCCGCTTAGAAGTCTTGCTACCTTGGTAGATAATCTGCCAAGCACAACGTCTTCTGCATTTATCACATACCAGCGATGCTCAATTTCATCGACTTTTGGCAATGTCGTTTTCATTATGTCTCCTAAAAATTATATCTTCGCTTATATAACGATATTTATGATATTTTCATAAAGTAGAGCCATAAAATTTGTGCCCATAAACCCTTGTCAAGTTTAACAATTGCAAATAAACTATACCTAATAATGACCTACAAAATATAGTTTTATCGTAAATAATTCAAGTGTGAATTATATAAAATATTTTAATTTCTAAATCCTAATTTCTAATTACAAATGAACTTAAAACCTAACTCGGATAAATCCCAGTTAAATAGAGAAAAAGATTTAACGGGGTGAACCGAAACAAAAAAGAATTCACGTAAAGTTTTAGAAGTTCAAATTATTTTTTTTTAGAATTACCTTGTCACAAGTCGAAGAGCTTGTGATAAGTAATTCGGACACTATCCTTTAAATACTTTTAACCACAGGTCTTCACTAAATCGACCCTCTATTAATTAGGAATTCGTCATTTGAAATTTTATTAGAAATTTGATATTTGAAATTAGTAATTCAACTTGAAAAGGATGTAAATTACTAAAAAATCTGTAGAACATTTAATTATATCTACTGCGAATATTATGTAATTTTATTTATGGCATTCAAATTGATATTTGCTGTTCATTTACTCCATTTTCTTTAGAAATTTATAGTAATCACTGTCAGTGGTCATGATTATAGTATTCTTATTATCAATTGTTTTTTCATAAGTTTCCAGAGTTTTCAGGAATTCATAAAATTCAGGATCTCTGTTATATGCATTTGCATAGATGTTGATAGCCAGGGCATCTGCTTTACCTTTGATCTCTTGAGCTCTCTGATAAGCTTCCGATTGAATTTGATCCAGCTCTCTCTGCATTTTACCCAATATCTCGGAAGAATTCCCCTTTCCTTCTGACAGATATTTTGCAGCGATCTTATTTCTTTCTGAGATCATTCTTTCAAACACTTTTGACTGAACTTCCTGATTATAATTCAACCTTTTTATACGAACATCGATCAGATTGATACCATACTCAGCAACTTTAACTTTTGCGAGTGCAAAGATGGAATCTGCGATTGCCTGACGTCCATTAATGATTTTTTCTTTGATCACATCTTCCAATTTACTATCTGAATATTCGGAAGTAAATGCCATTTCTCTATTGGAACTTCTTATAATTTCCAGCAATTTATTGGAGCTTATTACATCACGTGTTATTCCGCTTATAATGTCATCCAGTCTGCTATGTGCATTGTATTCATAACGAGTTGTCTCATAAAACTTCAAAGGATCTACGATCTGCCAGCGTGAAAAAGTATCGAGCCAGATATATCGCTTATCTGAAGTTGGTATTTGCTTAGCATCACCGTCCCATTCCAGTATCCTTTTATCAAAATAATGTACCTTTTGGATAAAAGGAACTTTGATGTGCAATCCGGCATCTTTTATCGCGTCACCCATCGGTTTACCGAACTGAGTGATGATAACCTGTTGCCTTTCATCAATAATATAAAAAGCATTGAATAATACGATAAGCGCCAACACGAATATCGAAATTAGAATGATATGTAATTTCTTCATCTTATTTTCCTCCTTGTTCAAGATTCAGTAGCGGCAATATACTGCTCTGCTTATCATCAATGATGTATTTCTTTTCAACATTTGGAAGTACTTTTTCCATCATTTCAAGATAGAGTCTTTTCCTGGTTACAGTTTTGGAATAACGATATTCATTGTACATCTGGACAAAGCGATTGGCATCACCGTTTGCTCTGTTTACTCTATTGACCGCATAACCTTCAGCTTCTTCAACTGTTCTCTTCGATTTTCCTTCAGCTTCAGGGATCACCTCATTATATTTTTCCCACGCTTCATTAATGATCCTTTCTTTCTCCTGTTTCGCTGAATTCACATTATTAAAAGCCGGCTGAACTGCTTTAGGCGGATTTACATTCTGCAGGTTTATCGTAACGATCTCCAAGCCCGCATTATAAATATCAAGCTGCTCTTGAAGCATTATCTGCGACTTATCAGCGATCTCTTTCCTGTTAAGCACAATAACCTCGTCCACGCTGCGGTCTCCAACAACTTCACGGACCACAGATTCCGATACATCATGCATTGTCTCTTCCACATTCCTGACATTGAATAGATATTTTACGGGATCCTTAATTCTGTATTGAACTATCCATTCAACATCTGCAATATTCAGATCACCTGTAAGCATAATTGCTTCATTGTTAAAAGTTTGCGAAGAGTATTTAGTACGAACACCGGCTTGTATTGTTCTAAACCCGAATTCTTCTTTAAATACATGTTTAACTTTAACTTTCGTAAGCTTATCTACACCGAATGGAATCTTGAAATGCAGTCCCGGCTGTGTAGTTGAAAGATATTTTCCAAATCTCTGGATAACACCTACTTCTTCCGGATTTACAGTATATAAACCCGTAACAAGGAAAACAATCGCAGCCAGAATGATCACACCCACAGTTATCATTCGCTTTGGTACTTTGAACTGCCGAAAGTCGATCTCCTCGAGTTTTTGCAATGTCGTTTTCATTCTATCTCCTAAAATTTCGCACTTGATTATCTAACGAAATTATGACATTTTTTTTGATTAGTGCCATAAAATTTTTACCATTACATTTGTCAAGTTTAACAATTGCAAATAAACTTTGCCTGCACATAACATGATAAATTTAATTTTAATTAGTCGCTTAGTCGCTTAATTCTAATTCCATTACATTTTTTGTTAATAATTTTTACCCATTTCTGTAAAGCATTTATTGATAAATGTTTATACCATTTAAATATTTGTTCAACTTTTTAATCAAATAATTCCTCGAGGCTCTGCCTCGGGGTTTCCAATTTCTCCATCTCCATTTTGGAGAGGGCTGGGGTGAGGTAAAATAATGAAAATTCTGTTTTCAATCATTGGATTGAAATAAAATTGGCGAAATACTCCTTGGCTCTGCCACGGGGATAGTCAATTTTAAGAATTTTCTTTATTATCATTTTCTATCCTTTCTCTGTGTTCTCTGCCTGCCACGGCGTAGCGCAGCGAAGATGGGTGTTCTCTGTGGTGAATTCTTTTTGATTTCGGTTTAACCGAGTTAAGAAAATTGCAAGCATAAATCGTACGAATAATATTAATTTCTTGCCTCATAAATTCTATATTGAAAACATTCGCTCCATGAAAAATATAAATAGTCAATGGCATTCAAATTATGATTTCATTTATGAAATTCCACCTCTTATATTGAGCTATTCGCACGGAGTATTCACCGGTTCATTCAAGCCGGGTGTATCATTTTACAAGCTGCGCTTTGAAGATGTCTGTTCATTTTTGGGGCATGTATGCCTTTGCGGAGCAGGCGGATATAAGATTGCACAGCTTGCTTTGGAAAATCTGAAAAATGACTCCCCTATTCTTGAAAAAGATATGTTCACTCTTGTCAGCAGCAGAGATCATACTGTTAGTGATGTAGTGGCATTTATACTTGGGTGTTCACGCCGATATGACCTGCAGAAAAATCAATACTTCATTGATGAAAGTATCGAAGCAAACAAAAGAGAATACCATTATCACATTGCATATCCCCCCAATAAGAAAGCGGTAGAGATTATTTATCGAAAGCATCTTCTTATCGGTAATGAGCAGATGGATAGACTTTGGAAGATAGAACTTGCCTTAGACAAAAAGCCCAATTCTGTTTCTGAATCCGATAAAAAGCTCTACCAGGATACAATGGTTTCCATAGTGAAGGATGTACTTTTGGATAGGAAAGCAGGTTTGTTTGAGTTAAAGAACATTCCGTATCCTATCAACTTCTGAATGTTTGCTGAAAGCGAACTTCGGAGTGTTGAAGGTGAGTTTGACTTTACCAAGCAGAGGGATTGGTAAAGAAAAACGAGAATTTGGAATAAAACAACCGTGTTGTTTTATGCAAAATCACGCCTGCCCCGTAGGGAAGTATGACCGTATCGGGGGATTTTGCACTCCAAAATAAATTACTTCACGCCTGCCACATTCAAGTGTAACGAAGACGGATGTTCTCTATGGTTATCCTATTTTCAAAATATTTTCGTGCTTTTTCGTGATTTTCGTGGTTATAGTATCTCTATTTGATCAAAGTTATCCATGATTGTATCTAAAATATTTGACATCGCTTCAGTATTATTTCTTTTAATTTCAAACGAAAGAAGGCAGCAATGGATAAAGAATATCCACTTTATATTGGTAACACCGCAGTTAAAACTCAAGATAAAAAAGAAATTACATGTCCACATGATGACAAACCTGTCGGAACTGTATATATCGCAAATGAAACCCACATCCATCAAGCGATAAAGAAAGCTATAAAATGCTTCGAAATCTCAAAGAATATGCCTGCTTATGCGCGGTCGGAAATTCTATTTTCAATTGCAAAGGATATACAGAATAATGCTGAATCATTAGCTGAGACACTGGCTTTGGAGTGCGGAAAAAATATTACTTTTGCTCGTGGTGAAGTGCAGAGAGCGATCCAAACCTTTACCCTCGCTGCTGAAGAAGCCAAAATAATAGATGGAGAATTCTTCGGGCTGGACAGCGTTCCAAAAGGAGCACATGCTCACGCTTTGGTAAAACGCTTCCCCATCGGACCGATTCTGGGAATTACTCCATTTAATTTTCCGATTAATCTTGTTGCCCATAAAGTTGCACCTGCGCTTGCAGTCGGCAATCCGATCATCATAAAACCATCCTCATTGGCTCCAATTTCAGCGCTAAATCTTGCAGAGATCATCATAAATTATGTACCGGACGGTATGCTGTCTGTGCTTCCGTGTTCCGGTCCTTCCATAATGAGTGCGGTAAAAAGTGAAGATATAAAAATGATCAGTTTTACCGGCAGTCCTCCAGTTGGTTGGAAGCTCAAAGACCAGTGCAGGAAGAAGCGTATATGCCTTGAGCTTGGCGGGAATTCAGGGCTTATTATTGATGAGGATACCAACCTCGATGACGCTGTTGAAAAATCAATAATTGGCGGATTTGCCTATGCAGGACAGGTTTGTATCCACACCCAGCGATTTTTTATTCACGACTCGATCTTTGAAGAATTCAAAACTGAATTTGTAGAAAAAACAAAACGAATCAAGCTGGGACACCCGCTCGATGAAGAAGCATTTCTCAATTGCATGATATCTGAACAGGAAGCAATTCGGGCAGAGAATTGGATTAAGGAAGCAGTTGAACAGGGAGCAGAAATTTTATGTGGAGGTAAAAGAGAAGTTACAAAACTGGAAGCAACGATCCTCACAAAAACCAGCCCCAATATGAAAGTAGAGAAGAATGAGGTTTTTGCACCGGTTGTCACGCTCACTCCTTATAAGGATTTTGAACAAGCTGTTGAAATGGTAAACAATTCTGTCTATGGACTTCAAGCCGGAGTATTCACAAATAATTTGAAGCACATCAAATATGCTTTTAAGGAACTCGAGGTGGGAGGTGTGATCATAAATAATACCCCTACCTTCCGCGTTGACCGGATGCCTTACGGCGGAGTGAAAAATTCCGGTTTCGGTAGAGAGGGAATTCGATATTCCATTGAAGAAATGACAGAGTTGAAATTGTTGGTATTATAGTTGACTCCTTTAAATTTCTGCTAATGGTTTGCGTGTGCGGGGCTCTTTCAACTTTTCTTTCATTCAGAGCACTGACACGTTTGTTAAGCCCATTTCTTCATACTGTTCTATTTTTCTTTAAGTTTTCCGCTTGTTCTAATTATGCTTCGTAGAACCTATTTTTTTTATTATTAGGATTCAATTTTTTTATATCCTGCTCCAGTTCTTTGATGTTCTGCTCAAGTTTAATCTTTTCTAATTTATCTTTGTATTTATTAAATTCAATTTCAGATCTTTCTTTTGCCATTTGCTGACTGATTTTCCCAGCATTATTAAGCAATTCTCTTCCGTTCATTTGTAATATTACATCAAGTCGTTCAATCCAATCTTCCATATACATTGGAGTTTTCTGCTGTGCCATTGTTTCTGCAAATGCAAGATATTGTTCTACAAGCAAACCAAGCAGTTTAATTTCATCTTCATTCAGATAATTTTTGGCAATACCGACATCATTTTTACGAACTGATATATTTGCTTTTTTGTCATAAGATTGCATCCCCAAAAGCGGAAGAGTTGCGTCAACCCGACGATATACAAGTTCGGCTGCTGTTTGCTGACTTATTGCCCAAAGCAATTTATTTTGAACCACTTTGAAAAATGCGATTGTTTTTTCATTTTTTGAATTATAATCTATGCTGGTTGTGTAAATATCTTTGATTTTCTGATAGAAGAAACGCTCTGATAAACGAATCTCCCGAATTCTTTCTTGAAGCTCATTAAAGTAATTCATCGAATTACCTTTTTTGAAACGGTCATCATTTAAAGCAAAACCTTTTACAATATATTCTTTTAAGCGTTGAGTCGCCCAAATTCGGAATTGGGTTGCAATCTGTGATTTTATGCGATAACCAACTGAAATAATTGCATCAAGATTATAAAATTGCTGATTTCGTTTCACTTCTCGATTGCCTTCTTTTTGAACTATTAAGAAATCCTTAATAGTTGCCCGTTCTTCAAGTTCACCGTCATCAAAAATACTTTTTAAATGCATATTAATATTTGGGACTGTTGTTTGAAACAATTTTGCCATAAGCTTTTGTGTAAGCCAAACAGTTTCATCTTCCAGCCGAACATCGAGCTTTGTTCTGCCGTCTTCGGTTTTGTAAATTATTAGTTGTGACTTATTTTTCATATTATTACCTTCTCAATTTATTTGTAGAATCCCAAAGCATTCTTCCGTTGATTTTTTTTGTGCCATCTATTTTTTTAACTCCTAAATTCTACTTAATATCTAACAAATTAATACATTCTTTGAGGACAAGTAGATTATGTCCTATATTTCTAATGTGCTTAATATCTTGCGTATACGGTGCTCTTCTTGCTTTTCTTTCACTCAGAGCACTGACACGTTTGTTACAGGAAATATCAAAATTATTTAACTCCTGTTTGTTCAAATTTTTTTAACTTTTCTTGTAGTTTTATATGCTCTTCATTTAAAAATGATGGTGATTCAAATGCTTTTAAAGAATGTAAATGTTGTGAAAAATGGAATTTTTGATTCATAGGGTCATCATCAAAATCATTTTGTTTTGCATATTCTATTATAGATGAAATTGTAACTTTCTCATTTTTTACATATTCAATTAAATTATCAAAATCTGTTAATGTTATGAAATAGATATTCTCGAGAGGTATTAGTAAATTTTGTTGATATTTAGAGATGATTTTATCAACTTTTTTATTCGAGATATTTTTATAATAAAACAAACCGTTTCGTAAGTACATTTCTTGAAATGTTATCACAAGTGCATAATTATTGTCTTGAAATTTTATTTTTGAATTTTTTGTTTCCCAAATAGATTGATTAGTATCGTGAGCTTGGTGAATAGCTTTAATAACAGATTTATTAGAGCATCGTTCTATATCTATTTTGTTTGAGGAATATTTGCCATTATACGACATCTCAACTGCTTTAGCATCTATAAAAATATTTGCTTTCTCCTCAAGAATTACAAAATCGATTATTTTATTTTTTGGTTTTAATATTTTTTTTAACTCTTCCTCGTGGAAAAAATTCAATTTTGAATATATTAGAGTTTTTTTTACATAATTTTCAAAAATTGGACCGAATTTTGGAATAAAATTCTCTGCATCATATGATTTTAGAAGATCATAAAAATAATTTTCTACAAAGAGAGATAATAAATGTTGGTCTAAGCAAACATAATTGGAATCAAATTTTATTAGAGGTTTATTGGTGAATGGGGTTTGTTCATAGTACTCAGATGGATTTCTAAGCTTATTAGAGGTATATCTTTTGAAAAAAGTGCTTAATTCATTAAAAGATAAAGATATGGTTTTCCAGTAAGAGTCAATTTGATTTTTACCGAATAATTCAATTAAATTATTAAAATAATATTCTGAAACGTTGTCTTTCTTTTTTACATAGAAATGTCCGATTAACATTAGAGATAACTCAATAAAATTAATTAGTTTAATCCCTGTAAGTTTATAGAAAGTTGATTTGATATAATGATTGTTGTTTAATGTCGAAAAAAAAACAAATTGTCTGTGAATTTGGTTTAGATTTAAACCCTTTTGATAAATAAATTGTTGATAGGCTAAATGTCTAAAAAATAAATCAAGATTTTCGTATTCATTTAGAGGTTTAACATACATTGATAAATCATACATATATTTTCGCAATTTATCAAATGCAATTGGATTAATTTTATTATTAGGATTTGGATGTTTGCTATCAGAATAAATCCATTTTATTAACAAAAATATATTCCAGTGTTGCTTCTTTATTTGGTCAATTGGATTGGTAACAGGTGTAATAAGATAATCCATACAACTCATAATAATAGAATCACGATTGAATTTTCTGAAAAAATTTCTAACAACTTTATATTGAGAAAAGAATTTCTCATTATAACTTTCAGAATTTTTAGTCATTGTTGACTCCAAAAATTAATATTTCTAAGATCTAATATTTTCCTGTAATGTTTTTTTTATCCCCGCAATTAATTGCGTGAACACTACACGATTTAGTAGTATATGCGCAATATTGCGTGGATTTTTGTTTTAAATTTTGTTGCCTACTTTTCATTTTTGGATTTTTCCAAGTTTAAATTATCTAATGGACTTACTATCTTATTTTTTGCGGCATTTGTGACATGAGTATATATTTCTGTCGTTTTTGAACTGGTATGTACTAAAATTTTCTGAATATATCGCAAATCTTCTCCTTGCTCCAGCAAATGAGTTGCGAATCCCGTTAGAAATCATTGTGCAAGTAATTTTTCATTCTGTTTTTCAAATATCTTTTTCCCATTCCAGATTTCAAATATTTTTCTCTAGCTTTAGCATCAATTTCAGATAGACTTGCTTCATAATAAATGAGTTCAAAAGGTCTTCTATTTTTGGTTGAAAAATTATATCCTTTATTGGCTCATCAACTCGTTTGCGTAGATTGCAAGTATATCCTGTATACAAATTATTGTCTTTAGTGCTCCGCAAAACATATACATAGTAAAAGTTCATAATAATTTTCCTATAATTTCTAACGGGACGAAACTGTATCGCAAATTATGAACAGATACTTTTTTGTCAATATTTGATTTTCTTAAATTGGGATACCTCTAAAATTTTTCAGAGTAGTGACACTTTCAGATGAACTCTCAGAATACTAAGATAACAAAATAAAACTCACCACTTAGATCACAACAATGAAACTGAGAATGCTCATTCTCACCTTCGATAGCACATTCTCGCTTCATCCCGATGCATCGGGACGAAGCAAGTCTGTTCATGAAACTTGAGATATTCCAGCTGCGCTGGCGGATAAGGACGGGTCTGCTCGCCATTAATTAAAAACTGGATTCCCGATCCAGTCTTCGTAAACTACGACTTGGCATGGGGGCTCGGGAATGACATGCTTTTTATATATGAAATTACTTTTTCTCAAGTTATATTTTCTCTGTGGTCTCTGCGTTCTCTGTGGTTTATCCTGTTTAATTCCGATTTATCTAAGTTTTCAATGAAAGATTTTACCTTACCAGAAAATCACTTCCCCATCTTCGACCGTGAAAATTCTCGGATCGGGATGAAGGCATTCTTCTTCTACTTTATATAAAGTTTCCGGATAATAATAGTCGAATATTAGAGAATCGGCAGTTGCAGTTGTATCAATGATCTCCTGCCACTCATCTTCCGCCCAGACAAACCATGTATAAGTGCTGTCAATTTTGACCTCATTGACTCCCCCTTGCCCCGTCTTACGCATTAAGAACTTATGATTTATTTCTTCTCGTATTTCAACAGCTTCATTATCAAATGTAATAACTTTACCCTCTTCGTTCAAAATAAATGGCTTGCCTGCTGGTATGGGTTCATATTTCGGTTTCTCCTCATCTTCTACCATGATCGTGTCCACAACTTCATAAAATACAGGAAGATACGCAATATCTCTGCCTATATCGGAGAAGGTAACATTCATCAAACTATCAACACTTCCCCAGTGAATGGGCTGCCAATCATTATCATTGAAAACTGCGATGTAAGCAAAATGTTTTTCCTCATTGACCTGCACTGTGACATCAGAAACCTGTACATATTTATCAGTTACATCTTTAAAATTTTTATATCCCAACCACGGCGGGGCTTTCATTGAATCAGGAAGTACATCCGCAAGAGTGCCCTGTTCCTGTGAAAAGAGCTTTCTATATACTTTTGCTATCCTTTTTTGCAGAGTATATTTTCCGGGATTTGCTTCACAGCCCATAAAAGGAATAACTTCTCCGTCAGGTAGGATGATCGCATTCCATGCATGGTTGTTTGATCGGTCGGGCCAGTAAGGAGTAAAATCACTTGTAACTGCCAAACCGTTCGCACGCATTGCATAGATGGTGAAATTTGTCATATCCTCACATCTACCAATACCATATTCAAGCATTTGGTTCAATCCTAAGTCAGTTGGATGAAGATAAAACACATCTTTAAATGTGAACATTTTTTTGCAGTTATCATTTATTAAATAAGAAAGTTTCAGGGGATCTGATGTAGAATCGCGAAGGGATGAAAATTCATTCCAAAAATAAGTTCGCCAATCAGAAATCGGTTCTGAAGAACCTCTGTAGGGTAAAATATATTCCAAAAAATTTTGCCACCTAAGTTGATTTGTCCAGGGTAAAGTTTCATAAGCAATAAATGCAGTATCAATATGTGATATAAGAAAATCAGCGGAAACTGTTTTAATATCCTCTCGCTTTTCTTTCAGTTTCCAGTGAAATTCATGATCCTTTTCAGTTTCTAATGAATCTATATAATCCACTATTTGATGGTAGTTTTCATAATCAAGAACATTAAATTTAATTTCATTATCCAGCGAATCCACTAAAATAACGTCAGCAAAACAATGGTCTTGCATATTAGCAATAAGAAATGATGCAGCTTGTAATTTTAAGTGATCATCTTTGTAATGATATAGAACTTTGAGGAGTTCTTTTTTGTTTTTTCCGGCTTCTTCAAGACTTTCAAGCACTTTTTCTCGATATTGTTCGGGAATAGATGGTGTTATCTTTTTCACTGAATAAGGTTGCAAAATAGAGCAGGCATTGATAACTAATAATAATGCAAATATCAAAAGAAAGTATATGATCTGTTTCATAAAAATCCTTTTATTTTCGTACTCCGACTGTAACCTTCTTGAATCGAGATGGTGCAGCCCCATGTGACATTTCGGCACGTTGTCCGGGTTGTCCTTTTCCACAATTCGGCACACCCCAAAGCTGCCATTCATCTTCACCGCAGATCGCATCACAGCTCTGCCAGAACTTAGGTGTAATTCCCTGGTAAGTGGGATTTTTCACCATACGCATTTTCTTTCCGTTCTTGATCTCCCATCCGATTTCCGTGGTGAACTGGAAATTCAGTCTGCGTTGGTCGATACTCCAGGTTTTATTATTTTCAACATAGAGTCCATTTTTTGTGTCTGCAATAAGTTGATCCAATGTTCCCTGCACAGGCATTAGAGAAATATTGATCATTCGTATCATAGGGATATTATTATATCCGTCAGCACGATTACACCCCCTGCTTCGAGAATCACCTACCACATGTGCAAGCTCCCTATTAGTTAGATACATCTTATAAAGTCCATTCTGTATCATGTGATAGCGCTGTGCCTGTACACCGTCATCATCGTATCCAAAAGTGCCAATCCCGGTCGGAACTGTGGCATCAGCAACGATATTTACTATAGGAGAGCCATAATTGTAATCCCTGTAAAGGTCTGTTGTGAGGAAACTTGTTCCTGCATAATTTGCTTCCATTCCAAGCACTCTATCCAGTTCCGAAGGATGCCCGATTGATTCATGGATTTGAAGAGCAAGCTGACCTCCTCCAATAATAAGATCCATTTCTCCGACAGGGCAATCCGGTGCAGAAAGCAAAGCAACAGCTTCTTCACGGACTCTCTCGGCATTTTCCACGAAAGGTGTCCCAAGTATGAATTCGTAACCCATTTGTTTATATTGTCCTCCAAAGGATGCAGGATAGGAACGCACTTGAACATTTGGTCCATCAACTGCTGTTGCTGAAAATCCCGCGCCGCTGCGGAGAAGTATCTGCTCGATAAAAGTTCCTTCTGTTGTTGCAAGCCATTGATGCTCTCGCCAAAAATTCATTGAGGATTCCGCTACCTTGATCTTATCATCCTTTCTGAGGATTCCATCGATCTCAAAAAGCAGATCCAGCTTTTCTTCGAGAGGTACTTTAAACGGATCGATCAAGTAGGGTGAAGTCCAGATATCCTGATGAACAGGTTCCTGAGCAAGACGAACACTGTCTTTTCGAAGAGTCGCCGATGCTTTTGCTATCTCAACTGCACGCTTTGCAACGATCTTTATTTCGGGTTTTGTTACAATAGAACTTGAAGCAAATCCCCAGGAACCGTTCGCAATAACTCGAATCCCAAAACCAATACTATCCGTATTATTAAGTGTCTCAACTTCCCCGTTCTTTACAAAAATTCTCTGATTGTTCGAATGTATAATTCGTATGTCTGCATAGGATGCTCCATGCAATACTGCTGCATCCAGCGCTAATTGTGTGAGGTATTTCATTGAAAACTCCTTTCACCCATTATCGTAATATAATGATCTTACCAATATCTTTACTATCGTTATCATGGATTTTCACAAAATATATTCCATTCGGTGATTTTTTATTGTGGTCATCATAACCATTCCAAGTATACTGTTTGGACTTATCATCCAAACTATCAAAAATAATCTTTTTCACCAACTGTCCTCTGATATTATAAATTCCTGCTGAAAGATTTATTGCTGAATTTACTTTTGCATAATAAGAGATAACTGTCGATCCCGAAGAGGGTTGTGGATAGATGAAAAGTGAACCCTTCATGCCGATAGGTTCTTCGTCAACAGCATAATAAGGATCGGGTGGATCGGTCGTATATTTTATGGCAAGCTCATTTTCCAGAGGTGTGGCACTTGCTGGATAAATATTTGCATAAGTATAAAGCACTCCATCGGACTGGATAAGATTCTCTATACCTACTGTTGAGTAGTTACTATTTGCGTCAGGATTACTGATTGTTTGATAATTGCACTGTATCTCTCCGTTGCCGCTTGCAGTCGGATAAAAGGCGGGATCGAATAGAACAAGCTCGAATTTTTCTACTGAAATATCATCAAACCTGTTGAAACACTTATTCCATTCTATTATGAAACGGTTATTTACCTCATCATAATAATGACATATCCTCATATCATGATGATAGGTTGTATCACTTATAGTATATGCTTCGCCAATGAGATCATCCCAGTATGCACAGACCTGTCCGTATGGACCAAGCGCCGAAGGGATATCCCAATTTCTGAAATTCGTCCAGTCATTTGTTATGAAGGAGATCCAGCCATTTGAGCAAACTGTGATCTCGTCAAATGCTTCATCATAATAAGTGAATGTGAATGGCAATGGAATTGTGCTCGATTCATCATCAGCCATAAAGATGACCTGTCCCGATCCGCCTTCATCAGGATCGATTTCTATCCAGTTATAAGTCGGGACTTCATCGTAATCGATATCATAGCTGTCATAGGCATAATAGCCAAATGCATCCGGTCCGGTTGGAGCAGTATTATCTATTGGACCAACCTCCAGAGAAAAATATAATTGTGTTATTCTGCCATTCGCATCAGTGAGATTGAGCTTAAATGGAATATTCCTTCCGATAAAGCAATTGCTTTCAATCTCGACATTGAAGGATCCTGAAGAAGTCGATGTCATCGGAATCGAGCCAAAATTGAAGCCGGCAGAAGTCACGTTTGCAGCATCGCTGTACGCTTCGAGTGTGCCATGGATCCCATTTCCATCGAGAGAGCCGATGTTTTCGATCGTAACCTGGATCTCATCAAGCTGCCCGGGTTCGAGCCATCCGCTTGTTGAGTTTACTATCACATTATTTACTTCAAACAAAAGAGATGATGCGATCAAAGAAAACTTTGCAGTTGCACCGGTTGAGATATTTAGAGTAAATTCCAGAACCTCATTATCAGGACATACTGCATCGATTTCTATCTCATAAGTTTGCTGGCTCGTTGCATCCGGCGCTATATCACCAAAATTCTTGGTTGGAGTTGTAACAGAAACCATCGAACTACTTGAGCTCAGTGTAGCAGATACATTTGAAGCTGTGGATGTTCCAAAATTTTTCAGCGTTAGATCTATATCCAAAGTACTTCCGGCTTCAACAGTAGAAGTTGCTTCATACTCAAATAACCCCACATCCACTGCCTGCTCGAGAACAGCGATCGTGTCAACAAGAGCTACAAAATTTGGTGAAGTTATAACAAGCTCTATCTCGCCTGTACTTTCTGAAGCAAACGGAATGATCGCGTGCCCGTTTTCAAGCATAACAACTTCATAAAACTCATCTGCTTTCGCTGCAGTCACAATTCCATCCTCAAGATTTGCGCAGGAGATATCAAGATGGTTCGTTCCAATAGTAACACTTGCAGGAATTGTGCATACAATATCTTCCGGAATGGTCGTCCACATAGTAAGCGATGGATCACCAAGTATATTATAAACATTAAAATAAAATTCCACCTGATCGCCAGGAGCTTGCTTCAAAGGGAAATTGTGATATAATTCTATCTTGCCTCTCAGTACTGCGGATCCAAAATCATAGATACCTTCATCCAGCAATCCATAATAAAATCCTGAGAAGAGAGAATTATTAAATTTTGTACTTGTATGCAGGTCGGAAGGACCGATAAAAACCACGCCCCCTTGCGGAGAAGTAGGTGTTCCAAGCTGCAGGATCGCTTCACCGAAACAGGGATCGGCAGAGGTATTGGCAAAATCACCAGTGTTACAGACAAAAGATGTAACTACCGGCATCAACATACCATTGCTCAAACTGCTCATATTATCCACATGAAACTCAGGATAATGCCAACCGTTCGCATCTCCCCAACCGCGGTAGTTAAGAAATCCAATGCCGTCATTTATAGCACTGATAATGTCTGATGTTCCCGGATAAGTGGGTGGATAAAAGACAGTATCAACCTGCGTAAATCCATAATTCAGCATCTTATCTCTCAGCCAGCGGGACACCTTGACCGGCGTACTCGGAGTTGGTGGAGTCGTGCTGTAATTTCCTGCTACAAGAAGCGCTTTTTTCAGCCATCCCGGGTTTGTAAGATAAGGAGTTTTCTCGTAAGATATCACTTTATTAATGATCGTCCAGAGTTGGTTGATCTCATCGATAGACATGCGTCCTATCAGAACTTCAGGAAAATAATCGGAACCCGATAGCATCGTATAGGGATGATCTGTGACATCGTATTCTGCTCCGCAGTAAAATGAAGGAACGGCATAATAATCATCCACATCACCTATGAGGAGTACATAATCAGGCGGTATTTCTGATGTGTCATAAATTTGTTGGATATACGCCTTTATGTCATCTGCTGTTGTGCCGGTTTCATCGAGGGTTGCAACAGTGCACTCAATTCCTTTTGCCTGCTTCCAGTTTATGAAATCCTGGATGTAGTTTTCGAGTAATTGATGACAGATAATGAGCATCTTCGAGGGTTGAACCGGAAGACTGGTAAGATAGGATCCGTCAAAATTATCTACAAGTTGCGGATAGAGCTGAATAAATGCTTTGGAAAGATATTGAGGAGTGGGCAGCGTATTCCCGGACAATATCTCAAAATTCACTTTTTCTATTTTTGAATAGGTGCGATCTTTCTCATCATATACCAGCGTTTTGATCTGTAATGTATAACCTCGCAGTTCTCTCATCGTAAAGGAGTTGATCTTCTTGATCCTCGCGTTCTCGATCTTTTCCACATTTTTTAGAAATTTACCCTTTCCAGAATACTCGGATAAAACGAAATCGTGGATGATTATTTCAATATCATTTGAAGGCAAAGCAATTGTGGTAAATGCGTTTTCTGATCCGAGAGAAAACGGCTCATTGCTATTTTCAAATTGGATTTGAATACTATTTCCTTTTGAAGAAAAAGAGAACATATCCTTTGCGTGAATTAAGCTTACTGCAAATAACAGTATTATGACAACAAGAAGAGATTTTTTCATATAACACCTAAATAAATTTTCATACACTGTGGAAAGCTGGTTTTTTATGTCCAGAATTGTAGTAAGAGTTAACCACGAAAAGCACGAAAAAACACGAAAAAAATAATAATTGCACGCAAAGAACGCAGAGGCAAAAAACGCAAGGGCGCAAAGTATTAAAAGAACTAATGAAAAGGCGTGTCATTCCCGTGAAAACGGGAATCCAGTTTTTTTGATAAAGAGCGGGGACGAGGTGTGTGTGTTTCTATCTAATCGGACTTAAGAACGATCAAAGGAAACAAAAAAGAACTCACGCAAAGACGCAAAGATGCAAAGTTTTAAAGATTAAATAAAATTTGTTATCTTCACTAGAATTATCTTGTCACAAGTCGAAGAGCTTGTGATAAGTAATTCGTAATTCGGATGCTATGCTTCAACTTAAGACATGCTCTGCGACTCGCTTTTATCCGCCAGCTTGCAGACTAGGGTGTAGCAGACATATCTCAAGTTTCAATTAATCTCGTTACTAAGCCCCTGTCTGGTAACGCTGTGGGTTGTTAGGGCACTCAGAATGATTTAACGGGGTAAACCGAACAAAAAGAACTCACGCAAAGACGCAAAGTTTTAAAGATTAAATAAAAAAGGGGAATGTCATTCCGGTTTTTTATTCTCGCCACTAAGTTGAACTTGGTGAAGAGTTTTTTTTAATCATACTTTTCACTAATCAAAAGGCAATCTATTTTGCCCAATTTTCGATTTTCAGATTCGGTATTCGATTGAATTCTTTTTCGTTATTTGTAATTAGTATGCACCCTATTGAAAGTGCATGAGCTGCAATTAACATATCGAGAGAGCCAATCGGAGTTCCCTGTTTTTCTAAAGAGAACCGCAACATACCATAAAAGTCGGCTGCTTCATCGCCATAGGACACTATTTCAAGTGGGGCTGCGAATTGTGCCAGAGCCATTTGATTCTGTTCCGGTTTTGAGCTTTTGTAAACACCAAATAGAAGTTCGCTTAGAGTAATTGAAGATATTCCGATCTGTGAAATTTCAATTTGCTTAAACCGTTGAATTATTTCGGGTGGTTTCTTTTTGATAATGTAAATGCATATATTCGTATCGAGCATGTATTGCATTAGATTTTTTCCCGCGAGTCATGCTTGGGTTGATCTCTGGTTTCCATGAAATCATCGGTGAATTGATCGAGACTGCGTATTAGAGAACACCATGGATCATCTTGTGGAATGAGAACAACAATTTTACCGATTTTTGTAATAAAAACATCATTACCTACAAACCGAAATTCTTTCGGTAATCGTACGGCTTGGCTTCTGCCATTACTAAATATTTTTGCAGTTTTCATGATAAACCTCTGTATTTTTTTGATATATACCAGAATATATATCAGGTTGGATTAAATGTCAAGTTTACTCACAACGAATGAATGCAAAAAAAACCTCATGTTTGTCTGCCACTTACTCCCTCAGATAAACCCCAGCTAAATAGAGAAAAATGATTGAACGGGGTGAACCTAAACAAAGAAGAATTCACGCAAAGACGCAAAGATATAAACACACAAAGACGCAAAGTTTTAAAGATTAAATAAAATTTGTTATCTTCACTAGAATTATCTTGTCACAAGTCGAAGAGCTTGTGATAAGTAATTAGGATGCTATACTTCAACTTAAGACATGCTCTGCGACTCGCTTTTATCCGCCAGCTTGCAGACTAGGGTGTAGCAGACATATCTCAAGTTTCAATTAATCTCGTTACTAAGCCCCTGTCTGCCAAGACGTAATGCAATGAAGACTGGCTTGGTAACGCTGTGGGTTGTCAGGGCACTCAGAATGATTGAACGGGGTGAACCTAAACAAAAAAGAACTCACGCAAAGATATAAAGAATTCACCACCAGTCTTCGTTTCACTACGCCCTGCCAAGCAGAGAACACCAGTCTCCGTTACACTACGCCTTGGCTGGCAGAGAGCACTGAGAACATAGAGAGCACTGAGAACATAGAAAAATTTTCAATTTGTTAAAAGATAATTCAATATAAAAAGGCGTGTCATTCCCGAGCCCCATCGGGAATCCAGTTTTTTTGATAAAGAGCGGGGACGAGGTGTGTGTTTCTATCTCATCGGACTTGACTTAACAGCCGACCTGTCAGGGCGTAGTACCTTCAGGTACGAAGACGGAAGGCGTTGAGTTAAGAACGATCAAAGGAAACAAAAAAGAACTCACGCAAAGTTGTAAAGATGCAAAGTTTTAGAAGAAAAAAAAAGGCATGTCATTCCCGTGAAAACGGGAATCCAGTTCTTTTGATAAAGAGTGGGAAGTGCTATATTTTTTTTATCTCAACAATACTACTTTCCTTATCTCTTTATCAACTCCATCAACACTCATTTTATAGAAATAAATACCGTTTTTCAAACTACTCATATCACACTCTATTTTATGATAACCCGCATTCATATCTTTGTTCGTCAAAATTTCAATAAAATGTCCTCTCATATCGTATAATTCTATCTTAATATAACTTCTTTCAGGTATTCCAAAATATATCTCCGCTCTTTCTCTAATCGGATTTGGATAAGAACCAATTAATTCAAATTCATTAGGATATATTTCATTTACACTTACTGGATTATTGATCACAGTTATTATTACCGTATCAGGATTAGAATAGCATTCTCCGTCATCTACTGTTAATAAAAAAGCAAAATCAGTTGAATCATCTATATCGGGTGAAATAAAGGTAGGATCGGCTATTGTACTGTCAGATAATTCAATTCCAGGAGGTGCTACCCAGTGATAATTTATATCTTCACCTTCTGGATCATAAGATCCTGATCCATCTAAATATACTACTTCATTATCCAGTACAGTCTGATCAGCACCAGCATCTGCTATTGGTATTCCGTTCACAGCGATATAATCAACTTTTGTTTCAGTATCCGAACCATAACTATTTGTAGAAGTCAAGGAGACCGTGTATACTCCCCAATCTGTATATTCATGAATAGGGTTATTCTCATTATTTGTATAGCCATCACCAAAATCCCATAACCATGAAGTTGGATTGTTTGTTGATAAGTCTGTGAACTGTACCTGTAATGAACCACATCCATAAGCTGGTATACCACTAAAATCTGCAATAGGTTCTAAGCTGTATAAAATAAAATCAACATCTGTCGTGGTTTGATTATATAATACAACAACATTTGTAATTGTTGAATCAATATAGTTGGATAATGTCGCTGTTACAACGTATATTCCTGCGGGTAATGATATTGAATAATTACCAGACGATGTGGGGTTAGTTGTTATTCCTCCGGTCGTTACTTCTACATCCGTTACTAAACCACTTCCCCCTATTAGAGTTAATGTTCCTTCTATACTGCCAGTATCTTGTGTAATTGTGACTACCACAACATTTGATGTTTCTGATTCTCCTTCATCATAAACAGCTGTTACTTCGTATTCATAAGTACTTGCCATTAAATTCAAATCTTCATAAAATAAATTATTTACAATGGATGAGTTAATCTGATTTCCATCTCTGTAAACATTATAGCCAATCAAATTTCTCCAACTATCCTTCTTTAGTAAACCATTTGAGTATGTGTTGGATAAACTTAAATCACTAGATAAATCACCTACAGCTATTTGAGGTTTAATAGAACTTAATATTACAGAATCCTTACTATTTGTATACTCTACAAAAACTTCATGACTTCCTACATAGTAATATCCATATACTCCCATTTCTGTAAAACCACTTATATGGTTTCCATAATATAGAGTGCTATCATAAATACTGTTATCTACACTAATATATGGGCCGCCTGGAAGAATATTATATGTAGCAATCATGAAGTTACCTTCATTAACTTGTATATTATCAATATCTATTGTAATCCAATCATCTGAAACACCGTTTACAAAATATGGACCTCCTAATACAGTAGTTCCATCTCCTGATAATACATATACTTCTTCTGGCTGTGAATAACTTCCAGCGCTTGAAGTCAAAAATCTAACTTTCTTTATTATACATGGATTGTTCGTTGGAGTAAATAACTGAGCAAGACCAGATCCACCTCCTATTGAGCTAAACGAATATTCAAAAGAACCATCATGGTAAAAACTCCATTCTCCAACTTCTGTGACTGGTGCACACCAATTTAAGTAAACATCATTATCAAAAACTTCCGCTTCCAAATCTGTTGGCACTGGAAATATCCTGTTTAAATTAATAATTGTACAACCAAAATGCTCCATACCATAATATGAACCACCCCATGTAATCTCATGATCATAATGATCCCAGGTGTCGTGTACATATACTGTATTATTATTTTCGTCATATCCATAAGCTAATATGAAGTGCCCTGTCAGATGAAATAGTACTGGACGACCCATATCAATCTCATTCTTAAATTGATCGAATGTAAAACCTTGGGTATTCCCACCATATCCAAAGATATATTGAGAATAGTTTTGTATCACTGTGTAATCTCGTGATTCAAAAAATAACTTAATACCATGACATCCATCTCGATAATAATGTCCACATCCGGTGTAATCATATAAGGGTGCTCCATTAGATAAATAATAAACAACTGTTGATCCGTCACTCATTTTAAAAGCTGATTGGCTTGAACCCATAAAATCACCTGTGCAATCAGCATGAATATGTTGAGGCCAACCACCTACTATATATGGATCGGGACCACTGTTCCCAGATTCTATCCAATAATCATCAACATGTCCATATGTTGTAAGTCCATCGTACCCCATATGAGTTACACTTAACGGACATTCCCCATATCCCCACCAACTATTATTCATAGGCATGATGCCGTTATTGGCAGACCCATCATACACATTAGGATATCCAGTTCTATCATAATAACCTGCCATCATAGCTGCAGAAGTAGGACAACAACCATAACACCAATCAAAAGCAGGTACATTAGAAAGAATATTAATATTTTTACTATTATCTGGTAATTTGATAATCGGTGCTCTATAATGACCCGGTGGGCTTCCGGGGACAATTATTTCATCAATTTTATTGCCATTTTCATCAGTAAAAGTACGGATAATATTTTTGTTGTTAATTCTTTCATCTGCGAATAATGAACCAATTGAAAGAATGGTAATTATAATCACTAATATTTTTTTCATTTCTCCTCCATATTATCCAACTAATAAATTTAGTTTAAACTTAATATCTTCCAATTTTTCATAATATTATACATCCAGCGAGCTTATAAAAAATCAACATCACCTTCATTTAAAGTAATCTCAATATTTTCCTTCCTTTGATGTCAATATATTCAATTACTTAAACATGCAGACCCCAAAAACTTTCAGAAATTTTGTAATTTCAGTGAGTGAAATACGGATAAAGGACAATTTTGAAAGCTTCATTATTACTTTTAATTTTCGATACGATTAATCTATATATAATTGTACTACCTCATAAGAAACCGTTGAAACGGTTAATGCATTTTTTTGTTTCATTAACCACCAACTTAAGTTGGTGGTTAATAGGAAGATAGCTAATTGTAACCGATTTATCGGTTTCCAAATATATTTGAAATTATATTCTATACTATATATCCTATCCTATTAATCTTGATTACTCCTCTTTTTAATAATTGGTTATCATTTTCTTCATAATCCAATTCCTCATAATCTATCAATTCAAATCCACATTCTTCCAAAATCTTTCTTGGCAATTCATAATTCTGCTGAACGATTTTCCAAAATGAAACACCCGATTTTATAAAGAATGAGAAATAAATATTTTTTATACCCTCATAAACAATCGTTGCGCAGATTGTACCAACAACATTACCAATAATTGCTCCTAAAATTGGAATTGGGATAGCACCTTGTCCAATTGAAGCTCCAATTTTAGCTCCGACCGAAGCTCCCAAAATGCCAAAAGATATTACAAAACTATCTCTTAAACAAGCTTCTGCAAATTCTGCTTCTGAAATTTTCCCTTTATAAACACCAATCGCATTATGAACAGCATTCATTGCGATAACCGTTGCTCCTGCAACAACAAAAGGTAATTGCTTTGGAATTAATGATTTTACAGAAGTCCCAAGTATTCCAGATTTACATGAAGCAGTAATTATTGCTGCAATTCCTCCTCGTAAATAACCTTCACCTGCACCGGATAAAGCCGACAAACCCACATTTTTCAGATCTTCTGTATTTACTTTACCTTCTTGAAGAAAATTTACAATTAAGTTCTTTATGTGTGGTGTTGCTTTTAGAATTGCTGTTATTAAAGCAGCATTTAACGCAGCCTCACCTGATTCTCTTATTATATCTGACAATTGAATAAAATTTTCTGAGGTTAAACCATGTAATTTAGGATCAAAATTATCTTTTTGTATCTCTTTTGCAATTCTGAATGCTTCCTTTTCAGTGAGTGGTGTGCTTGGAGCTCCTCCAATCTTTAAAATATCTGAAGCATTATTGTAAGTATCTAAATAGTGTTTGGCTAATTCAGGGCGAGTAGAAAGATTTTTTAAATATAACCGATGTGCTATTTCTTTAATACTTTCCAATTGATCTGAAGGAACGATTTTAATCAATCCGGCATATTTGGGATTGCTAATAGCTTTAGTTGTATCTTCTGCTGTTTTATAATATTTTAGTTGAGCTTTAAGAAATTCTGTTGGACTCGATGCAATAATATCAATTGGGGAATTATTTCTTGGAACAAAAGTTTCTATATCATTTAATCCTTTTGCTGTTGCATATATTTTTATAGTTCCTGCATGCCAGGGTTCTGCAATATCTCCTTTAATATAATGGATATCCTTATTGGTTTTTCCTATTTTTATCATTTCATTTACTGTTTTATTTATTGCTTTTTCTACATTATTAACATATTTTTCACCCTCCAAGCTTCCTTCAAATCCTCCCATGCTCTGTATAGTTTTTTTATAAGCTTTTTGAAATTCATTCATTCTCAATACTCATTTTTTTTATTTTACATATTGATCGAAACATTCATCTAAAAATTTTGTTATTCCATATTTATATTGCAGATCTTTTTTGCTTTTTTCGAATTTCACTGTTGTTGTTATTAGATTATAAATCCAAACGGGGAAGGGTAATACCTTATTTATAAATTTTTTTGATAGGAATTTACCCGTACTTAGCTTTTCTTTTATTTTTTTATATTCTTTTAACTTTCCTAAATCTTTGAATAATTTATCTGCTTCTATCCGAGAATTTTTTATATATATCGCCGCTTTAGTTGAGTCATACCCCCAACACACTCCATTCTCTACCACATATAGTTTTATTAATTCAAAATATGGTGTACTTATTTTATTTTTTCCAATAAATATTGCATAGTTTCCCCCTGAATATTTTAGTTCATTATCTCTAATTGCTTCAGGTAACACATAGGCTGCCTTAAAACCTTCTTTTTTCGATATTATATGTGCAAGATTAATTCCGAACTTTCTTAATTTCTTATCTGCTACAACGCTAATCGATTTCATTTTTTTCCTCTTTCATTTTTTTTATACTAGTTAACTAATAAATTTTGTCTGAACTAAATATCTTCAAATTTTTCACCTACCTTTGACAGTTGTACCCAATTAATTCAATATCAAATCGTGTAAACCCGCATGAATAAAGGATTCTTTATTTTTGTTTTCAAACAAATTCTAAATTGTAGGGACAACTATTTAATTAACAATGTATTTATATAACTA
>JAUWMT010000050.1 GCA_030613025.1 Candidatus Cloacimonadota bacterium | reverse complement strand
CCAATCAGCGATCATGTTTTCTCTTTCTTCCATACGTGACACTTCTTTCCATGGCATAGCGCGTACCTCCATGCCATAATTTATTCTCGTGTCACCTATGTCCCAAGTTTATTCTGTTACCTATCCGCCAAGTTTGTACCCCACCCCTCTTAATATAGGGGAAAAAACTAAATCTTTATATTATTTGACATTGTTAAAATCTATTTACGTAAAATATTTCCTAATCGTTATTAAATAATGAATAATCGAAAAAATCTCCTCTAAAAAGAGGAGTCCGCGATTTATCGGGGGAGGTGTGTTTTAATGCATAAAATAAACCTGAAACCTACTCGAAATCAGAAGATATTTATACTATTCACCAATTCCAGTTTTTCAGGAAAAATATTCCGCAATAATTTCACTTTTCTATCTCCTGAAAACTCACTTTTTTTTGCTTTCAAAAATATTCATAACTCCCTTTAAAATTAATAGTTAAATATACTTTAAAAAAGTTTGACACCATTTCCAGCACCTCAATATTTTAGCTATAAATAATATGTATTTCAGGAGGATCTGAATGAAGAAATACTCAATGGATAGTATACGAAATTATGCTCTTGTCGGCGCCAGTGGATCAGGTAAAACTTCCATTGCTGAAGCGATGTTTTTCAACGCTGGAGTGATAAATCGACTTGGACGTGTTGATGATGGAAATACCCTCATGGATTATGATTCGGAGGAAATTTCCAAAAAGATGTCTATCAACCTTTCATTAGGTAATTTAGAATGGAATAAAATTAAGCATAATATAATTGATACACCTGGATATAGTGACTTTAAAGGTGATATGATCACGGCATTTCGTGCTGTTGATACTGCTCTGATAACTATCAGCGCAGTGACCGGTATAGAAGTAATGACCGATCAGGCAATGAAATATGCTGACGAAGTGAGCAATAGCAAAGCAATTATTATAAATAAACTTGATAGGGAACATGCAAAGTTTGCAGAAATAATCGATGAATTAAGTAATTATTCCGATCAAATCGTTGTACCTGTTCTTATTCCTCTTGGAACTGCAGAACACTTTAAGGGTGTGGTGAACACGATCAACAAGAAAGCATACAGCCAGGGCAAAGAAATAGAAATCCCTGCCGATCTTGCTGATGAAGTTGAAGAATGCCATGAAAAAGTTATTGAAGCTGCTGCAGAATCCGATGACAAACTCATGGAGAAATTCTTTGAAGAGGGGTCGCTCTCTGAAGAAGAGATAAGCAATGGGCTGAAGAATTCTATCATACAGGGCACTGCTATTCCAGTATTTGCATGCTCTGCTTCCGAAAATGTCGGCATACAAGAAATACTTAATCTTATTAATATGTTCTTCCCCTCACCAAAGGATATCACAGAAATCCCTGTGCAAAAAAACGGAGAGAAAGAGACACTTGATCTCACCAAATATAACAAGAAACTCGGCTATGTAATAAAATCCGTTTCAGAACTCAACTTTGGTGAAATCGCTCTGGTTAGAATGTATTCAGGCAACTTAAATACAGGTGTTGAAGTTGAACTTCCAGAGAAAGTTGCAAAAGATAAGATAGGGCAGATGTATTCCGTGTGCGGCAAAAAACGTGAAGAAGTCGACGAGATCCCGGCAGGTGATATTGGTGGGTTGGTTAAACTGAAAAATACTAAAACATCATTTACTATTACGGAAAAAGGAGAAAATCTCTTAGTTAAGCCACTGCTTTATCCTCAACCTGTATATTGGAAAGCTATCCATGCACTCAGCCAATCTGATGAAGACAGGATCGGTCCTGCACTTAATAAGATCACTGACGAAGATCCTACTATAAGGACAGAAATGAATATTGAAACTAATCAGAATATTCTTTCCGGACAGGGTGAGATACAGATCGGTATTGTGCAGAAACGTCTGAAGGACAAATTCAATGTTGAAACAAATCTTACTGATCCGAAAATTCCTTATAAGGAAACTGTAACCGGCAAATCGGATGTGAAATACAAACATAAAAAACAGAGTGGCGGGCATGGACAGTATGGTGAAGTGTACGTAAGAATTTCACCGACAGAACTTGGAGCCGGATTCGAATTTGTTAATTCAATCGTTGGTGGAGTTATCCCCAGCAAATATATACCGGCAGTTGAAAAAGGTCTTGTGGAAACCATGAAAGACGGCATTCTTGCAGGATATCCTGTCGTAGATATCCAGGTTGAACTTTATTATGGTTCATACCACGATGTAGATTCCTCAGAAATGGCATTCAAGATCGCTGCTTCCCACGCGCTAAAAGATGGTTTTGCTCAAGCAAATCCGATCCTACTCGAGCCCATTCACAAAGTGCAGATAGTCGTTCCCACAGAATATATGGGTGATGTCATGGGCGATATCAGCAGCAGAAGAGGAAAAATTCTCGGTATGTCACAGGAAGACAACAAACAGATACTTAATGCAGAAATTCCTCTTTCGGAATTGTACTCCTATTATACTTCATTGAAATCAATTACTCAAGGACGCGGATACTTCACACAGCAATTTGCCTATTATCAAAAGCTTCCAAATGATCAAGCTCAAAAAGTTATTGGAGCGACCAAAAAGGAAGATGAATAGTAATATCAGTCAATTGACGGAGGTATAATGTCCGGACATAATAAATGGAGTTCAATAAAGCATAAGAAGGCAAAGGAAGATGCCAAGCGCGGAAAGGTCTTCACGAAGATCATTCGTGAGATAATAGTTGCAGCACGTGAAGGTGGGGGAGACACCGAAATGAATCCAGCGCTCCGAAATGCTGTCAATAAGGCAACTTCCGAAAATATGCCTAAAGATAATATTGAACGGGCTATAAAAAAGGGAACTGGTGAGCTTGAAGGGGTCAACTATGAACATATCATTTATGAAGGATATGCTCCCGGCGGTGTCGCAATGCTCATTGAAGCCCTTACAGATAACAAACAGCGAACCGTAGCTGAAATCCGTCACGTACTCACCAGGCATAATGGTAGTCTCGCTGAAAAGGGCTCGGTTTCGTGGAATTTCACTCAAGCCGGAACTATTCTCGTAACAAAAGAAGGACACGATGAAGACGAACTCATGATGATAGCTCTTGATCTTGGCGCTGATGATTTCTCCGAAGAGGATGATTTTTTCATCATAACTACAAATGCAAAAGAATTATATAACATTGTACGCGGTCTGGAAGAACAAGATATAAAGATAGACAAAGCTGATCTCGAATATGTTCCTCAAAACACTGTTCCTGCAAATGATAATGCAGCTCAGGTCATTAAGATCATTGAAGCCCTCGAAGAACTCGAAGATGTGCAGAATGTCTATGCGAATTTCCAGATCGATGATGAAATATTAGAGCAAGTTGCAGGTGAATAAACAAGAAATAATAGTAGGTATCGATCCTGGCTCGAAAGTAACAGGTTATGCATTTCTCTCTGTGGAACATAAAAAGGTAAAACCGCTGGCTTATGGAGTTATGAAAAATAATCCCAGAATGACACTCGCAAAGAGAATAACTTTACTCTATCAAGAACTTAATAAATTGCTCTCTGAATTCCAGCCGACAATTGCAAGTATCGAGAAAATATTTTATGCAAAAAATGTCCGATCTCTTGTTTCACTTGGAGAAGCACGTGGCGTATTGCTCCTTGCTTTGGAACAGGCACAGATACCCATTTATGAATATTCTGCCCGAGAAGTGAAAAAAGCAGTTGTAGGAAACGGCAATGCATCAAAACAACAGGTTCAATACATGGTTAAAAAGATAATAAAGATCAAAGACGAGGAGTTGCAGTTCGATATTACAGACGCAATTGCGATAGCTCTTTGTCATGTTAATAAATTGCAATATGTTTGAATATATTAGTGGAAAAATTGTCGAGAAAAAAACAACAAACATTGTGTTGGAAACGAATGGAATTGGCTACTACATTACCATTCCGATCAGCACTTATGATAAGCTTGGTGAGCTTGGCTCAGTTAGTAAACTCTATACTCACTTTCATGTGCGTGAAAACGAACAGCGGCTTTTCGGCTTTGCTACTAAAGAAGAAAGGATCATGTTTAACTCTCTTTTGAAAGTTGCAGGTATTGGACCGAAAATAGCAATCTCTATTCTTTCAGGCATCTCAATTAAAGATCTTTTTGATGTTGTTGCAAGCCAGGATGTAAAACTTCTCTCTACAGTTCCGGGCATAGGGAAAAAAAGCTCTGAGCGTATTATCGTAGAACTAAAAGACAGCTTTGATGATGTCCTCACAAGCAAATTCATCGAATATACTGCCACACAGGAAGAGCAGAATTTTGCACAGGATGCAGAAGATGCATTGTTATCTCTTGGATACTCCAAAGCATCTATATTAAAGCAAATTCAGAAATTTATGTCCGAAAATTCTCCTAACTCAGCAGAAGAAATCGTTAAAACAGTAATAAGAAACTTTTATTCCAAAAAATGAACCCGAGATTAGCAGCTTTTTATTCTTTAAATGAGATTCTTCTTGAACGAAATAATTCCGAGAAAATCTTGGCTCGCTTTTCTGCAAAGATCGCTTCAAAACCGGATCATAGTCTATACTATACACTTGTAAAGGGCTCTATCAAACAGAAGATCCATCTGGAATTTTTACTGAAAAACTTTATTGATTTTAAGAAAACCGATCCAAAAGTGCTGAATCTTCTTTTGCTTGGGCTGTTTCAATTAACTTTTCTGGACTCAATTCCAAATTATGCCTGCGTGAATGAAACGATCAAGATAAGTAACAAGGAATTCAAAAAAGGGGTGAGTAGTTTTATCAATGCAGTTCTCCGTTCTTATATCAGAAAGGATAAAAAAATCCAATTTCCGAGAGATATGGTGCAGGAGATATCTGTAAAATATTCTTTCCCTGCTTATTTAATTGAGAAATGGGTAGCGATTTTTGGTAGAGAAGATACTGTTGCATTATGCAAATATTTTAATAGTACTCCAAAGCTTACTCTTCATATCGAGACTGATAAAATTTCTTACGATAAATTCAGTGAATATCTCAGCAAAAAGAATGTTGAGTTCAGCAGAAGTAAATATTTTGATAATATGGTAGTTATTGAATCTTCCTTCAATTTTCTTGAAGATGAGTATTTCAAAAAAGGATACTTTTATATTCAGAATGAAAGTGCTCTGCTGCCAGTACTACTTCTTCATCCTGCAAAAGGTGAAAAAATACTAGATATGTGCGCAGCACCCGGCGGGAAATCACTCTATCTTGCTTCTCTTACAAAAGATACCGCTGAAATAACTGCAGTTGATAATGATCCCGGACGTATCAAACAATTCAAAGAAAATGCAAAACGTATGGATCATCCATCAATTGATATTGTGATGAAGGATGTATTGTACTTCAAATCCAGAAAGAAATACGATAAGATCATTATTGATGCTCCCTGCACAGGATGGGGAGTGATGCAAAGGAAGCCGGACATACGTTTGCAGTCTGAAAATCGTCTAAAAAGTCTGATACCGTTGCAGCAAAAGCTGTTAGAAAAGGCAGATTCTCTTATTAAGAAAAATGGAATTTTGGTGTATTCAACCTGCACGATCAACCCGGATGAGAATGAATATCAGATAGAAAAATTTCTGAAAAATCACCCGAATTATTCCATTGAAAAACCTGATCAATTTGTTGAGAAAGATTTCGTATCCGGCAATTATATAAAAACTTATCCTTTCAAGCATTTTATGGATGGAAGCTTTGCATCTGCATTAAGGAAAGTGTAATGAAAACATTAAAACTAATTGGCTTTGTTGTGCTGAGTTTTATAATTATTTTCTTGCTCGGGTTTGTTATCTCCCGCACTGTGCTATATTTATATACCCACCACAGAAATGAGGTCGAGATGCCGGATCTCTCAAATAAAGATTACAGAAAAGCCAAGCATGATCTTTATAAAATGGGACTCTATATTAATAAAGTTGGTGAGCGAAACAGCATGGAAGTTCTGAACGGAAGCATTATCTCGCAGGAACCTCGGGCAAATACTATCGTGAAAAAGGGTTACACGATAGACGTGATCGTGAGCAAAGGTCCGGAACTTATTAAGATACCCACGCTGGATAATTTAACGATAGATGAAGCACGAATACGGCTCATAAATAGCGGACTGGAAGTGGGTAACGTGAATTATTCATATTCAAATGAAATTCAAAAAGGAAAGGTTATATATAGCCAGCCCGTGTACGGAATGGATGTTCCGAGAAATTCAAAAGTCGATCTGGTCATGAGCTTAGGAAAAATTCCTTCTACAATAAATTCAAAAAAAGATATATATGATTCCTTACTGGAAGATCTTAATGAAAACTAGCAAATTGAGGTAATATGGTAGCAAAATATGATGCGACTCGAATTAAAGTTATGAAGGGACTGGAAGCAGTCCGTAAACGACCTACTATGTATATTGGTGGAACCGGTGAACGCGGTCTTCATCATTTGGTCTATGAAGTTGTCGATAACAGCATCGATGAAGCAATGGTCGGATTCTGTAATAGAATTGATGTTATTATGAATATCGACGGTTCTGTAACTGTTATTGATAATGGGCGCGGAATCCCTGTTGACAAACACAAAGAACAGAAAGTACCGGCATTGCAGGTAGTTATGACTATGCTACATGCCGGCGGAAAGTTTGATGACAAATCATATAAGGTTTCCGGTGGACTGCACGGCGTTGGTGTTTCAGTAGTAAATGCCCTGTCAAAATGGCTTGAAGTAAAAGTCTACAAAAATAACCAAATATACAGACAATATTACGAGCGTGGAAAAGTAAAATCTTCTTTGGAGATAATTGGAAAAACTAAGAAAACAGGCACGGAGATCTCTTTTATGCCTGATGAAGAAATTTTTAATGATATTACTTTTAGTTTTGATTATCTCTCTGTACGACTTCGTGAATTAGCATTCCTTAATAAGGGTGTGAGGATCATACTGGAAGATAAACTTCATGATGATAAGCATGATTTCAAATATGATGGGGGAATCGTTTCTTTTGTAAAATATCTGAATGAAAACAAAAAAGTTATCTTCAACAGACCCGTCTATATATCAGGCGCAAGGGATCATACCGAATTTGAAGTTGCTATTCAGTATAATGATGGCTACCAGGAATCAATTCTGAGCTTTGCAAACAATATCAACACGATCGAAGGCGGTACACATCTGAGCGGTTTCAAATCTGCTCTAACCCGTGCTGTTAATACATATATTAAAAATTCCAATCTCTCAAAAAATGAGAAAAGTACTCCGCAGGGAGGAGATATCAGAGAGGGAATAACCGCAGTTGTAAGCGTAAAGCTGAAGGATCCTCAATTTGAGGGACAGACAAAAACAAAATTGCAAAATCTTGATATTGATGGTATTATTAATTCCATTGTGTATGAAAAACTGATGGAATATTTTGAAGAGCATCCGGCGGAAGCAAAGTCGATTTCGAATAAAGCCATACTGGGAGCTCGATCCCGAGAAGCTGCAAGAAAAGCACGAGAACTCACACGAAGAAAATCTGTACTTGAAAGCGGAAGTTTACCAGGCAAACTTGCAGATTGCTCCATTGAAGATCCCACTCAAACCGAGATCTTTCTTGTTGAGGGTGATTCCGCAGGCGGTTCTGCGAAAATGGGAAGAGATAGAACCTTCCAGGCGATCCTGCCATTATGGGGAAAAATGCTTAATACAGAAAAAGCACGAATTGATAAAGTGCTTAATAACGAGAAGATACAACCCATTATCCTTGCTCTTGGCGCAGGTATCGGTGATGAATTTGATAAATCTAAACTTCGGTATAACAAAGTAATTATCATGGCTGATGCCGATGTTGATGGGCAGCATATTGCCACGCTTTTGCTCACTTTCTTTTTCAGATATATGCGACCTCTTGTTGAAGATGGAAATATTTATGTTGCGCGACCACCTCTATATAAAATCAAAAAGGGGAAAATGGCACGTTATGTGTATTCTGATGACGAGCGTGATGAACTTATAAAAGAACTCGGCTCAACAAACGTGAGCATTCAGCGTTATAAAGGTCTTGGTGAGATGAATGCAGACCAGCTTTGGGAAACTACACTGGATCCGGAAAAACGAATTCTCACTGCAGTCCGAATGAATGATGCGATCGAAGCTGATCGTATTTTCACGATCCTAATGGGTGGTGACGTAGAACCACGAAGAGCATTTATTGAACAAAATGCCAAATATGTAGAAGTTGATGTGTAACTGGAGGATACATGATTCACGATAGATCAAGAATTGAACAGATAGAAATTGATGAAGTGCTGAAAAAAGCTTACCTGGAATACTCCATGAGCGTAATCGTATCACGTGCTTTGCCTGATGTGCGTGATGGATTGAAACCTTCACAGCGAAGAATTCTTTATGCAATGCACGAACTCAAACTCGAACCGGGAAAGGGATTCCGAAAATGCGCAAAGATCGCAGGTGATACTTCAGGAAACTACCATCCTCATGGCGAACAGGTCATTTATCCAACCCTTGTGAGAATGGCTCAGGAATGGAGCTTGCGCTATCTTCTTATTCAAGGGCAGGGTAACTTCGGCTCACAGGACGGCGATCCGCCTGCAGCAATGCGATATACCGAAGCACGCTTGCATCGCGCAGCAGTCGATCTTATGGCTGACCTCGACAAAGATACTGTTGATTTCCAGCCAAACTATGATGATACAAGAAAAGAACCAAAGGTATTTCCTTCAAAATTTCCAAACCTGATTGTAAATGGTTCATCCGGTATTGCTGTAGGAATGGCAACTAATATGGCGCCCCACAATGTTGCAGAAACCTGTAATGCGCTCTGTGCGCTTATTGATGATCCTGAACTCGAACCCCTTGACTTGATACAATTTATTAAGGGTCCGGATTTTCCAACTGGCGGATACATTATCGGAACGCAAGGAATCAACGATTATTTCAAAACCGGATACGGCAAGATCATAAATAGGGGTAAAGCTTCTATAGAAACAAAAAATAACGGTCAGGAAGCGATCATTGTCACAGAACTTCCATACCAGCTCAATAAGACATTGCTTATTGATAAAATTGTGTCCCTGGTCAAAGATAAGAGAATTGAGGGCATCAGCGATCTTAGAGACGAATCAGGACGACAGGGAATGCGCCTGGTCATTACCATAAAAAGGAATGCCGATGGAGATTCTGTACTAAAAAAACTGTATAAATATTCTCAGCTTCAGGTAAGCTATGTGATCAACAACCGTGCACTTGTTGGTGGAATTCCGCAAGTTATAAATATGAAAGGACTGCTTCAATATTATATTGATTTCCGTCACGAAGTAGTAGTACGTAGAACTCAATATGAACTGGATAATTCAGAAAAACGGCTTCATATTCTCGAAGGATTCCGTATAGCGTTGGATAATATCGATGAGATAATTGCAACGATCAAAGCATCCGACAGCACGCAAGATGCAAATACAAACCTGCGGAAAAAATTCGGTTTCACAGAGATCCAGGCAAAAGCGATACTCGAAATGCGTCTTCAGAAACTAACCGGGCTGGAACGTGAGAAGATCGAGCTTGAATACCGAGAGCTTGTAAAGACAGTCGAAGAACTGAAAAGCATTCTTGAAATACGTGGAAAACGCATGCAGATCATTAAATCTGAAATACTTGAAATGAAAGAGAAGTACGATGATTATCGAAAAACAACCATTCTTGAAGGTTCTGCAGATATCGAGACCGAAGATATGATAGCTGACGAGGAAATGGTTATAACGATCTCGCATGAAGGATACATAAAACGACTTCCTATTCGAACTTACAGGAAACAGCTACGTGGTGGCAAAGGATTATCAGGTTCCAATCTGAAAGAAGAGGACTTCATAGAAAACGTATTTGTAGCATCTACACATGCCTTTATACTATTCTTTACAGATCTCGGGCAATGTCATTGGCTGAAAGTGCATAAAGTTCCCAAAGTAGGCAGGTTAGCACGCGGAAAAGCAATTGTTAACCTTCTTCAGCTCGAAAGAGATGAAAGGATCGAGGCATATGTCACTGTTCGTGATTTTGAACTTCCGCATTTTGTAACTATTGTCACTAAGAACGGCATAATTAAAAAGACAGCATTGGCAGCATTCTCTCATCCTCGAACCGGCGGCATTATCGCAATCAAGCTTATCGAAGGAGATGAACTTATTGATGCCCGAATCACTGAAGGTGACAATGATGTTATTCTTGCAACGAAGAACGGCTTCAGCAACCGCTTCCACGAAACCAATGTCCGACCACAAGGAAGAAATTCACAGGGAGTTATCGGCATACGATTACGATTACAAAATGATGATAAAGTTGTCTCAATGGTCATCGTAAAACGTGAAGGCACATTGCTCTCCATAAGTGAAAATGGATACGGAAAACGCACTCCTATTGCGGACTACCGTGTAACAAAACGCGGAAGCATGGGCGTTATCACTATAAAAACCACTGTACGAAACGGACATCTTGTAAGCGTAAAAGAAGTTGTTGATGATGACGATCTGATCATCATAACAAGCTCCGGCAAAGTGATACGACAGCATGTGGGAAGCATTTCTGTGATCAGCAGAAACACTCAGGGAATGCGGCTAATAACTCTGAATGAGGGTGATAAAGTCACAGATGTTGCACGCGTTGCGCACGAAGAAGAAATTCCGGATGATGATGAAAATGGAATTCAAGATGACGAACTCGAAGAAGAAATGAACGAGAACGAAGCACCTGAAGAAAATACAGAAGGCTTTTTGGATAATTAAGTGGGTAAGTTGGAAAAAATATCCAATATCCAACACGGAATATCCAAGTATGAAGGAAAAAGATAGATGAGTGAGAAAGAAAAGAATAAAGAAAATAATCAAAAGAAGTTTGATTTACAGGAACGTCTTATTGATTATGCAGTTAGAATTATTCATGTTTCTGAACAACTACCTGACACAAAAGCAGGTAAACATGTCTCTTCTCAAATACTAAAAAGTGGTACATCACCTGCTCCCAATTACGGAGAGGCGCAAAGTGCTGAATCTAGGGCTGATTTTATTCATAAATTGAAAGTAGCTTTAAAAGAGTTGAGAGAGACCGAAGTGTGGTTGAAGATAATAGTAAAGGCAAAATTAATTCAACCTTCAACAAAATTGTCCCCTTTATTGCAGGAGACAGACGAGTTGATCCCAATACTTTTTATGAGCATTGATACGGCAAAAAAGAAAAATGATCGATAGCAACAAAAATACTTGGATATTGGATATTCCGTGTTGGATATTGGATATTCAGATTTTAAGGATATCTACCCACTTAAAAAAAGAAAACATACAGAAAATGAAAATATCGAAGAATAGATCATGAAAAAAAACATCATTACTTCACTAATCCTATTGTTGTTGTTAACTGCCTGTGCGCCGAAGATCCTTCCCATTCGCTCTCATAATGTGAAAATTCAGGACAATTATGCGGTGATCACTCACAAGGATTATAACATTGCAATTGAGCCCTCAAGCTGGAATGATCCACCCTCAAATCTGGAAAACTATTTTATGGTTTTCTATGTGATCCTTCGTAATAAAACAAATCAGAAAATGCATATTGATAAAGATGCCTTTGTGATGATCGATGACAAGGGTGAGCAGTATTCAATTTTCGGTCCTCAACAGATCGTGCAGATCATGTATGGGGATAATCAGTACTTCGATCTGAACTATTTCATGAACTTTGATGATGAAGATCATGAGGACTTGAAAGAGGAATACGAAACCAGGTTGGATGGTATCCGAAATATAATGATGAAATCCTTCCAGTTTGACCCGATACGTCCACAAGCACAGGAAAGTGGCTATCTCTTCTTCGAGCGGTTGGAATATAAAAAGCAAGCGCTTTTCAAGATATACTATAATGATGATGTTATGGAATTTGTCATCACGAAATAGTTTATGAATCCATCACATTTAATTATCAAGAAACGAGATCGACACTCCCTCTCACAGGAGGAGATCAGATATTTCATTTCGTCTTTCGTAAAAGGCGATATAGAAGATTACCAGATGTCTGCAATGCTCATGGCAATTCTTCTTAATGATATGAGCGAAAAAGAAATATTCTGGCTTACAAATGAATATATTAATTCCGGTGTAACCTTGACTTTCCCAGAATCACACGGAAGGTGTATTGACAAACACAGCACAGGCGGAGTGGGGGACAAATTGTCACTCATGATCGGTCCGCTTGCAGCAGAATGTGGTGTTATAGTACCAATGATTTCAGGGAGAGGACTCGGTCATACAGGTGGTACGCTTGATAAACTTGAATCGATCCCCGGTTTCCAAACCCAAATCTCGCTTGACAGATTTCAAAAGATCGTTCGTGAAAACAATTTTGCGATCATCGGACAGTCAGATAATATCGTACCGGCAGACAGAAAGATCTATGCCCTTCGTGATGTGACAGGTACAGTCGAGAGCATCCCGCTTATCACTGCCAGTATTATGAGCAAAAAAATTGCTTCAGGCATCGACGGTCTTGTTATTGACCTTAAAGTAGGGAACGGCGCTTTTATCGGAACAATGGATCATGCTCATCAGCTTGCAGATTCCATGAGTAAGATAGCGACGGATTTCGACAAGAAGATCATCATTCATTTTACCGACATGAATGCCCCGCTTGGAAGATATATCGGTAATGCTGTTGAGGTTATCGAAGCTATTGAATTCCTTAAGGGAAATATGGAACCCGATCTCAAAGAAGTAACCTATCAACTTGTTGCTGATATGCTCATCTTAGCCGGAATTTCGGAAAATTTCAATGATGCAGAGATTGTGATGAATAAAGCAATTGAGAGCGGAAGAGCGCTTGAACGTTTCAGAAAAGGCATCGAGCTCCAGCACGGAAATCCAGAAGTAATCGATGATTATTCATTATTCCCACAAGCAAAACATAAAATAGAAATTTTTGCCAAACAAACAGGTTATATAAAGAATATCAACAGTAAAGATATTGGGTATGCTCTTATCGAGGTAAAAGCCGGTAGAAAACAGACAAAAGACAAAATCGACTATGCTGCCGGATTGAAGTTGTTAAAAAAGGTAGGGGATGAAGTCGCAAAAGGTGAGCCAATTGCAGAGCTCTATTATGATAATGATCATGGAAATAAAGCTGCGAAAGAAATTGAAAATTGCTTTGAATATTATGAGGATAAAATTACTACATCGAGCAGGTTATTAGGTTCACATAAATAATTAATAAAAGTGGGGTGTGTAATATAATAGCTTTTGTGGCGCTTGTTAAACGTATTAAATAAGCTTTATACGTATAGTTAAGCATTCAGTATTTCCATTATTTTTCCTGCAGTATAACACAGTTTCCCGATCATCCAACTGGCGGACAAATGGGAATCAATACGGCTTATGAAGTATCAAAACTTAAAAAACTTCAATGCATTATTGCTTGCAGCGCTTATATTTTTGTACGATCTTGGATCCATGAAGTTGCACTTTACCCAGACCTACACCTGCCTTATGCTAGAAAGTAAAAACAAATTGAAAGAATTATCAAAATTTATTTATTACAGACTCGCTCTTGCCCTCTCTTATTGCTTCCAGTTCATGAAAAAATTTCATAAACTCAAATACAAAAAATATAAAAGGTTCTCTTTACAGACGGAGTTGCAATGTCTATGAAAATTTTGGGGGTATGCATGCAAGGAATCAAGAAAATTCCTTGACACTTTTTCCCCTTGTGGGTTTTAAAACATATAAAAATAAAGAAAAAAATATAAGAATGAAAAAATCATTTTTTTTAGTTACACTATTTTTAATTTACACTTCTCTCTTTTCTAACACTATAAAAATTGATAGCCTTAACCTTAGATTGAATACAGCAGATAGTATCAAGAAAATAGAATTATTGATAGAACTTTCTTTGGAGTATGTTGTTATAGATACATTAAAATCACTTGAATTCAGCAATCAGGCTTTGGAATTATCCGATCAAATCAGGAAACACAAAGCACAGGCAATTGGAAACTCAGGCTACATTTATTATCTAATTGGGAATCACGAAACATCTTTGAAGCTATTGTTAAAAGCACTTACTCAGCTCGATCTTGAAAATGATCTTAAAATTAGAGCAGACATTTTGAAAAATATCGGTTTTGTTTATACTGAATTTCATAATTACAATCGCTCTTTAGAATATTTTAATAAAGCATTAAATATCTATCTTGAATTGGAACTTAAAACCGATATATCAATAATTTATTATTCAATTGGCAACATATATGGTTCACAAGATAAATATGAAAAGGCTTTGCAATATTTTCATAAATCATTATCATTAGATGAAGAACTGGGCGATAAAGAAGGGATGGCAATCTTATATTACAATATTGGTGAAAAGTATGAGTTATTAGCAGAGTATGTGAAAGCATTGGAATCATATTTCGATTGTTTGAAAGTGTATGAAAAATTGGCTGACCGGGATGGAATTTCAGATTCCTATAATGCAATTGGTAATATATTTCAAACTTTGGGAGATTTTGATGTAGCCTTGGAATATTACAACAAGTATCTTGAAATTCAAAAAGAGATAGAGGATAAATCCAGAATTTCAATAGCTTATAATAATATTGGAATTATATATGATGATAACAAGGATTTTGATAAAGCACTTGAATATTATTTTAATGCTCTTGAAATCGACGAAGAACTTAATGATAAAGAGGGAATTGCTACTATCACCAACAATCTCGGTCTCGTTTATTATCAATTAAAGGATTATGATAAAGCACTCGAATATTATCAGCAGTCATTATCGCTTTCAAAAGAGTTAAATGATATCTGGGCAATTGCAAATACATCGAATAATATCGCAGAATTATATTTAGATTTAACTCAATATGCGGAATCGTTTTCTTATGTAGATAAGGGTTTTGAGTATGCTGAAAGTATTGAGGTTAAGGATGTAATATTAGAATCATTCCATATCTATTCAAAATTGTATTCAAAAACAAATAATTATCAGAGGGCGTTTGAATATTTCAAAAAATATACTGATTTAAAAGATACTCTTTTTACTACGAGTATCAGAAAAGTTGCTGAAATTCAAATGATTCATGAAACTGAAAAGAAAGAAAAAGAGATTGAGCTATTATTAAAGAATAACATGATTTATAAATTGGAAATAGAAAAACATAAATTAGAAAGATGGATAGTATATCTTAGTCTCATAATTGTTTTAGCTCTAATTTTTATTACATATTATTTCTATAATATGAAAAAGAAAGCAAATCAGATTCTAGAAAAATTAGTAAAAAAACGTACAAAAGAATTACAGATAAAAATTATTGAACGCAAATCTATAGAGAAATCACTTCGTAAATCTGAGGAAAAATACCGCACTCTGGTTGAAACTATAGATGAAGGTGTAGGAAATGTTGATGAAAATGAGAACTTCACATTCGTTAATAAAGCAGCAGCAAATATATTTGGCTGTTCAAAAGAAGAACTTGTTGGTAAAAATTTTAAAAAATTTACATCTAAAGAAGAATTTAATAAAATTCTTATCCAAACCTCTATTAGAAAACAAAGAAAATCAAGTAATTATGAGTTATCTATACAAAGAAAAGATGGAGCAATGAGAGTTATTTATGTTACTACTACGGCAATAATCAGGAGTGATGGAAAATATCGGGGAGCTTTTGGTATATTTCATGATATCACCGATCAAAAAAAAATGGAAAAGCAATTGCTCCGTTCCGAACGATTGGCTGGTGTTGGAGAACTTGCTACAGGTATTGCTCATGAAATAAGGAATCCTCTTGGTACTATTAGTGCTGTTTCACAATTATATATCAGTAAATATAAATTAGATAAAGAACAAAAGGAATTATTTGAGATTATATTAAGAAATTGTGAAGATACAGATAAAGTTATAAGAGAATTAATAGATTTTACAAACCCACATGAAATATCTCTCGAATTAAAAGATATATGTAAAGTAATAGATAATTTTCTCAAACATCTTTATGCAGTCTCTGTAATACATAAGGTTAATCTTATTAAGAATTGCCCAAAAAAACTGCCGCAGATTCTTATAGATGAAAAATGGCTCGAATCTGCATTATCTAACTGCTTCACAAATGCTTTAGATTCAATGCCCGATGGTGGTGATCTAACTGTTACAGTCTTTCCGGATCATAAAAATAATGAAATTATAGTTACATTATTAGATACGGGTGTTGGTATTTCCAAAGAAAATTTAGATAAAATATTCGATCCTTTCTTTACAACCAAACAAGATGGCATTGGATTAGGTTTATTTTTAGTACATCAGATCATCACAGCACACAATGGTAGATTAAATATTGAAAGTGAAGCCGGAAAAGATACAAAAGTGATAATAAGACTCCCCATTCCAAGGGAAAGTAGAGAAAAAAAAAGAATTGAGCCACAGACAAACACAGACAAACACAGACAAAAAAAAGTCAGTTTTAAGTAAGTGAAAGTCAATGGCAAAAAAGGTAATAAGATAATGAAAAATAAATATCTATATTCCGATGTAACCGATAAAATCATAAGATGTTTTTATAATGTGTTTGATGAATTGAGAGCAGGCTTTTTAGAATCAATATATTTGAAAGCATTAATAATTGAATTAAAATATATTGGATTTAAAGTCGATGTTGAAAAAGAAATTAAAGTAAATTATAAAGGAACAATAATTGGAAACTTCCGTGCTGATATTGTAGTAGAAGATAAAGTGATTATTGAAATAAAAGCAATTAGTGTTTTAAACTCACAGCATGAAGCTCAATTGCTAAATTACCTGAAAGCAACAGGAATAAGAGTTGGTCTTCTATTGAATTTCGGAAATAAGCTTGAATTCACAAGAAGGATTTTATAGCCACAAACTAACACAGACAAAAGAAAAGTCAGTGTTAAGTCAGTGAAAGTCTGTGGTAAAAAAAAGGAGTTTTAAATGGAATCGATCTTAATTGTTGAAGACCATAAAGATATGCAGTTCATCCTCTCAAAAATATTGAAGGAGAATGGATATAAAACAAGTATTGCTGGAGATGGCATTAAAGCTATAGAAAAAGTAGAGAAATATATTCCAGACTTGGTCCTTCTTGATATCAAGCTTCCTAAATTGGATGGGATGCAGGTTTTAGATAAGATAAAAAAAATTGATAAAGATTTACCAATTATTATGATTACAGCTTTTGGCAATGTTAAAGATGCTGTAAATTCTATGAAATCAGGTGCATATGATTATATTACAAAACCTTTTAATAATGAAGAACTAATCCTTATAATCCAAAAAGCTCTAAAAACTCAATATCTGAGTAGAGAAGTTAAGATTCTGAGACAAAAACTGAATGAAATGTCACCTTTTGAAAAAACGATGGGAGAAAGTACTCAAATAAAAAAAATAATAAAGCAGGTTGAATTGATTGCTCCTACTAAAATGAGTGTAATAATTCAAGGGAAAAGCGGTACAGGTAAAGAGGTTATTGCTAATATGATACATCAGAAAAGTCCAAGAAAAGATAAACCCTTTATTCCTGTGGATTGTGGTGCTATTCCGGAAACTCTTATTGAAAGCGAGTTGTTTGGTTATGAAAAAGGTGCCTTCACCGGTGCGGATTATACAAAAAAAGGTAAATTTGAATTGGCAAACAACGGCACATTATTATTAGATGAAATTACAAACCTGCCCTATATTTCACAGACAAAATTACTACGTGTTGTTGAAGAGAAAAAAGTCCAGCGTATCGGAAGTAAAGAATTTATTAAATTTGATGTGCGAATAATTGCAACAACAAATATTGATATCTTAGATGCTGTAAAACAAGGTAAATTTAGAGATGACCTTTATCACAGACTTTTTGAATTTATAATTTTACTTCCAATGCTCAGTCAGAGAAAAGACGACATCCCTATTTTAGCTATGGAATTCCTGAATCATGCAAATATTGAACTTAATAAAAATATTAAATGTTTTTCTTCAAGGGCTATGGAGCTTATGCTAAATTATCATTGGGCAGGCAATGTAAGGGAACTAAAAAATGTCATTAAAAGAGCAGTTTTAATAACTGAATCGGATGATATTACATTAGATCAACTATACCCACTATTAGATAATAGCCATTCAACAGAGTCTAAAGAAGTAAGTGAATCAAAAGAAGATAGTCATATATCAGAAGCCACTTATAAAGATATTTCATTTGAAAATCAAAAAGAAGAATTTGAAAAAAAATTAATTTTAAACACCCTAAAACAAACAGGTGGTAATAGAACCAAAGCAGCAGAGATACTTAATATAAATAGAAAAAAACTATATCGTAAAATGAAACATCTAAATTTGATTCCATAGTGATAATTTATTACATGATGTAAGAATTTCACGCAAAGACGCAAAGAAAATTATTTTTCAACGAACAATACGAACAAAACTAACTAGCCAATTAGTTTTCTATTTACAATTGTACTTTATGTATTAGAATAGTATTTATATTAGTTTATGTGAACTCTTTAATTATAGAGCAATCACGAAAAACATTTTATTCTCAAATTTTTTCATCCAGACTATTTCGTATCAATTGAGGTTAAGTATTTTCGGTTTATCCGAGTTAGGAATCAGGATAATATTTGTCCCCATTAATTCAAGAATGTCCCACAAACAAGTCCCATATATGTCCCATTATTTAGATTAAACGTACTACTACTTTCTCAAAATAAAAAATTAAATAAAATTTAATTCCATTAAATACCACAATTATAGTTAGTTATAACTCCTCTTAATAATTAACACCTCTTGCCTACTTCCTTTTGGCACAATTATTGAATATAAAAATTGTAAATATTTAATAAGATTCATGTGTATCAATTAAAAATATATTGAAAAAATATGAAAAAAAATAAAAATAGGATTTTAATTCTTGAGGATGATAAGGAATTTAGAAAAATTCTTATGAATTTTTTCTCAATAGTTAATATTCAAACACTTGGCGCGGAGACAATACAAGAAGCAATAGAAGTCTATAAGGAAAATATAGATAATATAAAATTACTTTTAGTAGATTTATGGATACCAAGAAGTAATGGAATGGAGTTTCTGAAATTTGTAAGAAGTTATGAACACCCTTTATCAAAAAATATTCCTGCGATTATTATGAGCTGTGTGATAACTCCAGATGTAGTAAAAACTGGGAAGCAACTTGGTATTATAAGTTATTTTGAAAAACCAATTGACCTGAATGAATTGCAGGAAGCTGTATACATGGTTTTAAAACAAACATATAGTTCATATAACAATTACAATTTTGAAATTGAAAATAATTAATGAAAAAGATATGTAAAATAGTAGAGAATTATGAATCCAAATATGTATATTAAATGTGTCAAATTCTTAAATAAGATTTTCATCTCGATCGTATTAGCGTGATGAATTATGTATGATAACCTAAAATATAAAACAAGGAACAAAGAATGAAAAAAACTTTATTGATTTTAACGATTATGCTGTTTACAGCAAGTGTGGCTTTTGGACTTGACTATACTATTGAATTATCTGATAGTTATGGTGATGGCTGGAACGGAGGTTCTATCGATGTATTAGTTAATGGATCTGTTGTTTTAGATGATATTACTCTTGCCAGTGGTGCTGGACCTGAAGCTCATGCATTTGCAGTAAATGGTGGTGAACAAATAACTACAGAATACACAGCAGGCAGTTATTCTTATGAGAATGAATACCAAATTAAAGATGAAACCAGTACTGTTGTAGCTGAATCTGGTCAAGGAGGAGTAACACCCGGAAATATTTCTTATGATGTTCCGGTTGCTGGCGCTCCAGGTGACCCAACCAACCCAAGCCCCGCAGATGATGCCGCTGATGTAGCACTATCTGGAGATTTAACATGGGATTTTGGCGCTGATACAGATACTTATGACCTTTGGTTTGGTGAGGTAGGAAGTATGGCTGAAGTTGTATCTGGCGAAATTGCAGGTACTGGCAGTTATACTTATTCTGGATGTAGTAATTCGACAGAATACGAATGGCAGGTTATTGCTCACAATTCTGCTAAGGCAACGACTAACGGTCCTGTTTGGAGTTTTACTACTGTATTACCAGCAGGAATGATCCAAATTGGTTCTGGATCAGAAACAGATGAACATTTACCTATAGAACCTTATTTTGGATACGATTATACCCAAACCATATATTCATCTTCTCAATTCTCTGGAATAGGGGCTGACAAACGAATTGAAAAATTATACTACAATTATACTAAAAGCTCTACTGGAGACCCTGATGAAGATGATTGGGCAATCTATATTGGAACCACTGCAAACACACATCTTGATGCTGGTTATATAGATGTAGCTACCTTAACAGAAGTGTTTAATAGTTCTGTTGGTTTTGGCGCTCTTGCTGCTGGTGTTGGTTGGATTGAAATTACTCTTGCAACACCTTTCAATTATGATCCGTCCTCAGACGACAATCTTGTGATCGCGGTGCATGAGTATCATATTGACTATACCACTGACTCTGATGATTTCTATTGTGATGAATATGCAGACCCCCCAACAAATGTTAGTAGATATTATTTTAGCGATACTACAAATCCAGATCCAACAGCACCACCTGCAGGAACTGCTTCAGCATATTATCCAAATACCAGATTCCAATTTGATGATATTCCTACAAATCCTCAATTCTCTATCTCGCCCGCTTCCAAAGATTTCGGCACAGTAGAAGTTGGTCAGTCATCCGCTGCTCAAACCTTTACGATTTCAAATACTGGCGCTGGTACTTTGACGATTACCGACGTTTCTAAAACTGGAACCGATACTGATCAATTTACATTAACCGATAGTAACACTTATCCCGACGATCTTGGTTCTGGAGAATCAATCACTGTTGATGTTGCTTTTGCTCCTAATTCAACTGGTGCGAAAACAGCAAACTTATCCATTGAATCCTCTGCAAAAGTTACTCATACTGCCGCATTAAGTGGAACAGGAATAAACTATAACTACGGTCAAGGAACAGGAACACCTCTTTACTACTTTGCCAATTCCACAAGCGGAGCAAGTGGTGCACCTTCTCAACCGAGCTATAGCTGGTATGCAAACCAGACCGGCGGTGCTAATGAAGGTACTTTGATTGCTGATACTGATTTTGTTAATGGTAGTGAGGATGATGGAGCAACTGACATAATGGAAATTTTTGGTGATGCTTCTTACTTCAACTTCTTTGGTAACGACTACCTCTATATGTATCTCAGCAGTAATGGAACCATTAACTTTACTGCGGAAGAAGTGCCTACTTATTGGTATTCAATATCTTTCCATGATATTCCTTCAGCCGCAGGTTCATAT
>JAUWMT010000076.1 GCA_030613025.1 Candidatus Cloacimonadota bacterium | reverse complement strand
TGGTTGAGTACCCGCATCGATTTCTTTTAATATTCTTAATTTGAACTCATTAGCAAATCTTCTCCTTCTCTTTTTCATACTTACTTCAGTATCGGGAATATCCCCCTGAAATTGTCGGATCGATTTTGGGGTATCTCCAGTCGACCTACGGTCTCCTTCCAATTCCCCAAAACCAATAACTCTCTTTGCATCAGCCCGTGAACAATCAATTTCTTTCATTTTTCACCTTTCGTTTCCTACACTAAATTAGTGTCGAAAAGTGTCCAGTGTCACCTTGGCACAGAGGGATGGCAGTTTGGAAAATTACAAAGTTTGAGAACTTCGTTAATTGTGAATTATTTTTTTTCATTAAATCACCTCTCCCTGTAAATAGCCAACAATTGTTGACCAATTGTAATTTACAAAATATATTTATATCGAACCCTGAATTAATCACTATTTAAGTTGCCCATAATGTTTGGCGTGTGCGGCGGGATCGGAACGATCCCAACCAAAAGCGAACCAACCAAAGTTTGAATCGGAAGATTCAGACGAAACGAACTGACAACCCAAACCGATGACACGCTTGTTACAGGCAAGTTTAAGTCTTCTGTATCTTGATTTCATTTTTCTTTAGATATTCAATTATTTGTGCTACGATTTCATTTGTAGCATCACTCATCATCATTAAAATCTCAGATATTTCAATTGTGTTAAGTTTGATTAATTCACCTAAAGAAAATCTTTTTACCCTATTCTTAAAATGAATTTTTATCTGTTCACCCTTTTCTACTTTTTTTTCTTCTTTAGAACATTTATTTGGAGGGAAAACATATATTTTAGAGTTATCGTATTTTTGTATATAGACTTCCATGCCAACCCAAGTTAATTTTAGATAACTATTATCATTCAGATATTTCTTTTCAACTATTCCTCTTCGGTGAATTAGACAATTACGTACAATATTAATTGTTTTTATGTGACCAAAGAACTTAGAATTAAAAGTTAGTTTCTTTTCAAGAGCCATTAATTTCTTGATAACTCCTTTCATTTTAAATCTTTTATGTTGTTCAGTTGCTTTCTCTTTTGTTAATTCTTTTTTACTTGTTAAGACATTAAGATAAACGAAATGGATGTTATCTAGGAAAACTTCAAAAGAACCTAAAAATTCTTGAAATCCATTTGAAATAATCCAATCTTTAAATTCAATTTTGATTTTATTGACTTCATCAATAGGGAAATCAGTAGGTAAAAACACGTATTTTGTAATAGTTGAAAGATTATAATCATTAAATGATTCATTATTAGCTGCATTGATTCCTAAACCCATGAATGCATAAGCTCTTCTAATTCCTGTAAACGAGATTTGTTTTATTGCTTCAATATTTAGAACCATAATTCAAATTCCTTTGAACTCTATCGATCCATTACCCATTGAAATCTTGCCTGTAACGTGTGTGTCCACGACAATTTTGTCGCGTATACCCCCAATATAGAGTTGTATACGACAAAATGTCGTGTATATCGCATTTAGGTTTTCAATTATCATTCTGATTTTCACTCAAATACAAATTATCCAATGGATTCTTTATTCTATCAATTGAATTAGACTCATCAATATAATTTTCTCTCATTTCAATCTGCATACAATTTTCCATTTTTAGAATTTTCAGAGATATTTGTTCGAGCAGGATATTAACGTCAAGAAAAAAGTGGAGGAAGAATAACGAAACAAACATGCTGCGAAATCCTGCAAGGTTTATTTCAGGTCACTTTCCTTTACTCTTCCATATTTTTAATCGTCCATATCCGGCGACCCATTGCCCTCGTTTTGTTCGATCCAGCGGCCAGTCGTCTACAAGCGTTTTCCCATAATATGTAGAAGCATTAATGTTTGTTTTTGTTCTACCCGTTCTATTCGAGAAAAAATTTGAGCATTTTCAATTAATAAATGACGCATATTCACGAATGCTTTCATAATCTGAATACTCATCTTTACAGCAGTTTCACTGCGAAGAACAGCGGAAAGCATTGCAACGCCCTGTTCTGTGAAAGCATAAGGGTTTGATGATGAATGTTTCAGGTTTTTGAACCGGTCGCAATTTGCGACCAGTTTGTTTTTCTCAATATCCGTTAATTGAAAACAGAATTCCTGAGGAAATCTATTGATGTTTCTTTTTACCTGTTCATTGAGTCGTTTTGTTTTCACATCAAATAAGTCAGCAATATCATTATCAATCATAACTTGTGTTTTTCTAATCAATTGAATTTTCTTCTGAATCAAAGAATCATCAACAATAATAATGTTTCCGCTTTTCTTTTTCTCATTATTCATTTTTTTATTTCCTTTATTGTTCAGCTATAGTATTTTCAGAGAAATGTGTTTTAATAGGATATTAACGTCAAGAAAAAAGTGGGGGAAGAATAACGAAACAAACATGCTGCGAAATCCTGCAAGGTTTATTTCAGGTCACTTTCCTTTACTCTTCCATATTTTTAATCGTCCGAATCCGGCTATCCATTGCCCTCGTTTTGTTCGATCCAGCGGCCAGTCGTCGATAAGCGTTTTCCCATAATATGATGAGGCATTAATGAACTCCAAAGAATTATCCTCTTTCCATCTTATAAATAATCCTCCGTGAGTGATACGATCATCTTCATTAGTTATAAACACAATATCACCGGGCTGCACCTCATCTTTACTTATCAATCGTACATTGTACTTATATAGCTCATCTATTGTTACATCATCACAAATTTCATCACGCTTATTCATAAGATAGATAGTGGACTGCATGGCATCTTCATACGCACAAATGATAATTCCCGAACAATCAAATTCGTCGGGACCTTGACCGCCCCAGATATAGGGTTTATCAATATTCTGGATTGCATAGTTCAATGCATTTTGGGATGTTGATCCGGTAATCTCATGAGTTGTTTTTGTTACAAATCCCGGAGCGCAGCCAGATACCAGGAGTAATAAAACTAAGATAACCAAGCAATGCCCGGTCGTTGAGCGGTGTGCTTTCATATACTTGCCTGCCTGTAGAATTTTCATACAGATTTGGTGAAATCTACTAAAGATAAATCTATAATATTATTATTCTCAAGATTTTATTTCCCGCCCTTTGGATAATACGTGACTTCCAGATAAGGTATCAACTTGCCTTCCTCAACGATAACTTTTTTCTCTTTTTTGCCAATCTTTATTGAAGTTTCAACTAATTGATATTTTACATGAGGCCAATGACAGACCTCTACCTTAACAACATATTCACCTTTTTTGATTTTGTTTCCAAAAATATCGGTTAAATCCCAAACATATATATGATGTCCAAGATCGATACTGGCGCCTGTTACTGCATCAACATCTTTGAATTCCGAAGATTTTGCATATTTAGGTAGATGGACCTGAACTTCTTTTGCATTCGCACTGAATCCGGAAATATATATGGTCTTAACAAAATTACCATCAATATCTTCTATCCATACAGCGGTTTGAGGTGGTAATTCATCCGTGAATCCCATAATAAAATCAATAGAAACAACCGGAGTTTTATGATCCTTAATATCGAAATGCCTGATTCCGGGATCTAAATTTTCATACACCCATTCTGCTGCTTGTGAATCCTCAAAATCAGATGCTACTTCTATCCAATAACTCATAGATTTTCTTTTATAAGCAACTCCGAGCCAATACTTTGCTTCAGCTTTTATAGAATCAGGTGCATCAGTTTCAGTAATAATATTCAGATCATTGATTGACTGATCTAATTTCCCAACAAAGAAAGGCATTTCGATCCCATAAATACCTCTATTGAGTCGCAGCCCGATATCATCAGGAGCAATTTCAACAGCTTTATCAATCAAATCCATTAATTTAAATGCGAGATCGGTACGAAAATCCGTATCTATATTAACCATTATATCATAACCTTTTATAGTTAGGTTAGTAATGGATTCTATAAGTGATTTATAAGCATTTATATTTTGAGGGTCAATACTGATCGCTTTGTTCAAAATTTCTTCAGCTTTCTCATACTTTTCTTCATCATTATATGCTTTTCCTAATTCAATAAGAAGAGAAGTATTATCCGGCTCTTTCTCTAATTTTTCTTTAAGATCAACTATTATTTGCCCATCAGGTCCTTTTGATTCTATATATTCTTCAATTTTATTTTCAACATCGGTCAGTTTATTTATGCTGGCTTCGGCAGATTTGGCATATTCACTTCCAGGTAGAAGTTCGATCACTTTATTCCAGGAATTTTTTGCTTTATCAAACTCTTTTAATTTTTGATAACCTTCTCCTAATTGCATATATACACCAATTAGTTGTTCTTTTGCTCTCGGGTCTGGAGATTGTTCAAACATGGTAATGAGAAATTCCTGATCTCCTATTCCAATTTCTAACATTCCAACAAATTTTGGCAACCCGATTCCCCATCCTCCTCTTAAAGAACGCGCCATAACATTATATGGATCAAGTTCAATAGCTTTATTCCAATTTTCAAATGCCTGTTTGCATATAATGAATAAGTCCTGGAATTCAGCACCCCTTGCCTGCATACTGATAAAATTTCCTAATTGAGTATAAGCAATCGAGTTTTCAGGATATTCTTTTACAGCATCTTCCATAATACTGATTGCCTGATCAAGTTTTCCTGATTTTTGTAATCCCTCTGCCTCTTTAATGTACTCCTCGAGCCCCTTGGCATAAGCTGTAGATATTATGCATATCATAGCCACAAAGATCAATAAATGTTTTAATATCTTCATGTTTTGTCTCCTGTTTTATTTCGACATAATACTTCTAACACTTTGCGTGTTCGAATTCCTCTTGGGTAAGGGCACACTTATCATTAAAAACATCACAAATCGAAAAATTTTATGAAATCCTCATTTATTGAGGATATTATAGTCAAGAAAAAAATCTCGTGCTGCAAAGTATTTGTTGGAAAATTTATTGACATGATCATATGCTTCAAAATCAGAAATTTAATTCTGAAAAAAAGATATTGAGACCTCACCTAAATCCTCTCCTCAGAGGAGAGGACTTGTTCCTTCTCCTCGCAGGAGAAGGTTAGTTTACCCCGTGAAATCAGCTTGCTGAATATTTCACTGGGGGATGAGGTTTTAAATTTTGTTAAAATTCAATTTACGTCATTTCACAATTGACTTATCACTAGAAGGAGAGGAAAAACTCCTTCTCCTTGAATGAGAAGGTCGGTTTACCCCGCGAAATTCAGCTTGCTGAATATTTCACTGGGGGATGAGGTTGTCGTATAAAAGACAATAATGAAAACGAGAAAGAGTCCTCAAAATCATAAAACATTTGACACAAATATTCCTTCTCTGAATTCAAGTAAGGAATGATTTTACAAGGAGAAACCCATGAATAATAAAGAGAAAAATCCCTTTCTCAAACCTTTTAAAACTCCCTTTGATACAGTTCCATTTGACAAGATCACCAAAGAAAACTTTATGCCTGCGGTGGAAAAGGGGCTTGAAGATGCGTGGAAAAACATAGAGAAGATCAAGGAAAATACTGATGATCCAAATTTTGATAATACCATTCTTGCGTTTGAAATTTCAGGCGAACTTCTCGATAAAGTAGCAAATACTTACTTCAATCTGTATAGTGCGGAATCCGATGATGAGTTCAAGGCATTAGCTCAGAAGATCTCACCTATGCTTGCAGAATTTCAGAGCAAAGTGCTGATGGATCCCGAGCTTTTTAAAAGAGTTGAAAAGATCTATCAAAACCAGGAAGGTCTGAACGATGAGCAGAAACGGCTGGTTGAGAAATTTTATAAGCAATTCGTGAGAAACGGTGCACTCCTTCCTCCTGAAAAGAAAAAGCGACTGAAAGAGATCAATACTGAGATCTCAACTCTTGGTCCAAAATATTCCCAGAATGTGCTGAAAGCAACCAATGCGTTTGAACTTCATATCACTGATGAAGCTGAGCTTGAAGGAATACCGCAGAATGCCAAAGATGCAGCAGCTTTTACTGCAAAGAAAAAAGGAAAAGAGAGCGGATGGCTCTTCACTTTGCAGATCCCGAGCGTGATGCCGGTTCTGAAGTATGCAAACAATCGTAAGCTGAGAGAGACCATTAGCCGTGCTTTTAGTGCTCGGGCATATAAAGGTGAGTTTGATAATCGGGAAATCCTCAAGAAGATCGCTGATCTCAGACAGGAACGCGCAGAGTTGCTTGGGTACAAAACTCATGCTGAATATGTGCTCGAAGAACGCATGGCAGAAAAACCAAAAACAGTAGCGGATTTTCTTGAAAGGATCTATTCGATCGCCTATCCTGCTGCAAAAGATGAAGTTCGGGAACTGGCAAAACTTGCTAAGGAATTGGATAATATTGATGAGCTCAATTCCTGGGACAGCAGCTATTATGCAGAGAAATTGAAGAAGATCAAATATGATTTTGATGAAGAAGAACTGCGTCCTTATTTCAAAGTGGAGAATGTTGTTCAAGGTCTGTTCAAAGTAGCTGAAAAACTATATAATATCACCTTCGCAGAACTGAAAAATATACCTGTTTACCATGCGGATGTAAAAGTTTATGAGCTTAAAGATCAAGATGGTTCTCATTTGGGACTTCTCTATATCGATCTTTTTCCCCGTGAAACAAAACGCAGCGGCGCCTGGATGACCAACTTCAAAACACAGGGTTATGAAAATGGAGAGATTCGCAGACCCCATGTTGGGATTGTTGCCAATCTGACTCCTTCGACAGACAAGAATCCTTCTTTGCTGGAGCTTAATGAAGTAAAAACTTTATTCCATGAATTTGGACATGCGTTGCACGGACTGCTTTCCGACTGTACGTACAAAACTCTTGCAAGCCCGAATGTGTACTGGGATTTCGTCGAACTTCCTTCTCAGATCATGGAAAACTGGGTCATGGAAAAACAAGCACTCGATTTGTTTGCACAGCACTATAAAACCGGTGAGAAACTGCCGGATGAGCTTATCCAAAAAGTGAAAGATGCCGAGAATTTCAACAAAGGAATGTCGAATATTCGACAGCTCTCTTTTGGATTTCTCGATATGGCATGGCATGGACAAGACCCTCGCAAAGTTGATGATGTAATTGCCTTTGAAGACAAAGTGAATGAAAAGACACGCCTGTATCCGAAAGTTGATGGCGGAAGTATCTCGTGTATTTTCAGTCATATCTTTGCAGGTGGTTATTCTTCAGGATATTATTCATATAAATGGGCTGAAGTGCTCGAAGCAGATTCCTTCCTATTATTTAAAGATAAGGGTATCTTCAATCAAGAGATCGCTGACTCATTCAGAAAGAACATTCTCTCAAAAGGAAACACTGCTCCCCCGATGGAACTGTATGTGAAATTCTGTGGACGCGAGCCAGATCCTGATGCAATGCTTAAAAGAGATGGATTGCTGAAGTAAAAAACCTTTCCTCGTTCCCATCCGCCAGCTGGCGGATGGGAATGCTTTAAAACCCCTGACATTACCAAGCCAGTCTTCATTGCATTACGCCTTGGTAAACTGGGGCTTGGTAACGAGTAGGTGGGGTGTGCTAGTGTCAAGTCAAGCTTAGATTGGAAGTGGTAATTGAATTTTGACATTCCTTATATTGCCTTCTCCTCAATTAGGAGAAGGTTAGTTTAACCCGTGAAATCAGCTTGCTGAATATTTTACTGGGGGATGAGGTTTCAAGCTTTGTTAAAATTCAATTTGCGTCATTTTACAATTGACTTATCACTAGATAATTTCAACTCCTAAAAAAATTAAATATATTAAAAAACCGACCCGGTTTATGCCAGGTCGGTTTCTTTTTTGATATCTAACTTTTATTTATGATGTACTGGAATATTATGTTTTGTATGATGGATAGCTGATATGATAGCAGAAGCGATTACGATCACTGCACCGATGATTGTGAGAAGAGTTGGGATTTGCTGCCAAACGATCCAATCGATAAAACCGGAGAAAATTACTGCAAGATATATAAAGGGTGAGATCGTAGTGGTCGAGGCATATTTCACTGCGAGGATGAGCAATAATTGGAAGACAGCATAAAATATTCCGGACAATGCGAGATAAAGCCAGATGATACCTGCTGGGGTTGTCCATGTGGGTATTGCCCATATACCCATAATTAGTGTCGAGACCGCAAGAAAGTAAAAGATAACCAGTTTAACGGACTCATCTTTGTCATCGAGAATCTTAATTATCACTGTTGAAAGCCCTGAGAGGAATCCCGAAAACAGAGCGATCAGATCACCTGGATTAATTGCACCTTTTCCCGGATGCAATACCATTATCACGCCAATAAAGCCAATGACCATCACGCAAAACATCTTTAATGTTATCTTTTTACGAAATACAAAAAATGCAATGATGGGTATAAAAATCGGGGTTGTATTTTGTAACAGAGTTGCGTTTACGAGTGGAATGAGCTTTACTGCAACAAAGTAAAAATACATCGAGAGCATCCCAACGATAACTCGTCCAAAAACCAGAAGCGGATTCTGGGGTCTCAGGTTGACCTTCTTGCCGTGGAAGACCCAGGGTGATACTATTATAAGAGCAACAAGATTCTGGAAGAACATGATCTCATGTATTTCCAAACCAGCATTCGAACATACTTTTATGAACGCAGACATGACCGAAAAGCCGAGAAAGGCAATGATTACGAGGATTATGCCTTTTGTTGGATTTAGATTTTTTTCAGGATTTACCATTTTTACCTTTAAGCGTATTTATTTTATTGGAACAAAGATATACATTTCTGATTTACTGCTTTGCGGATCGAAATTCTTGCCGTAAAGCTCTAATCCATCTTCCATTCCCATATCATATCCGCTTTGGGGAAACCAAACATTGTAGATGTATGTATAGGTTTCTGAAAGATTATTCAGAGAACCGTAATGAGTGAATTTTGCATATTTTGAAGCGGGAGCTACATGAACGATCATACCAGTTGGTATGTTTTCAGTATTCGAGACTTCCATGCCAACGAAATAGGTAAATTCTCCGGGCTGGACTGAGTAATCCATATCATAGGAAACACCCCATACTTCAGTTGGCTCGACTTGGTTCTGGATTTTTTCTTCCAAGGGCATAAATTCCATCCATAACATATGAATTTCAGAGATGGTTTCAAAAGTGAAACTTTTTTCCATTCCGACAAAAGTGATAGCATCCATCGAAACTATTTTGGGTTGAGCAGAGACGAATTTTGGTGCTTCATGCTTTTGAGGTACTGGGGGTGGTGCATTTTTTGTTTTCATACAACAACATGAAACCATTAAACCCATAGTAATGATTAAACATAGAATAATGCTAATTTTTTTCATTGTATCCTCCTGGGATCTATTATGATTAATTTTCCTTATTTTTAAATACTAACTGTCAAGATTTTTACCTTGCAATCATGCATACCCCAAAATTTTTCATAGACTTGTCGTTTTCGGATAAAATTGTGTAATTTACTTATGCGGATATTATAAAATATATATTCCGCACCTATGGAGCTAAGTTTATCATTAGTTTTTGGTTCTGAGAGCTTACGCTC